>DASUSA010000148.1:0-3480 GCA_036375335.1 Candidatus Limnocylindria bacterium | reverse complement strand
TGACGTCGATCCTGTTCAACATCCCGGGTGAGCCGTGGTCGGTCGTCCTGCTGTTCGACGGTTTTCCCCTGGCCAAGAAGAAGGGCAAACCGGGCGTCGCGCTCGCGTCGTCCTTCTTCGCGTCATTCGTGGGCGCGTTCTTTGCCACGGTGTTGTTCACGTTCTTCGCCCGCGCGATCGCGGACTTCGCGCTCTCGTTCGGGCCGCCAGAGCTGTTTGCGGTGTTCATCATGTCGTTCGCGACGCTCATCGGTCTCGGCGCGGAGTCACCGGCGAAGGCCGTGATGATGATCGGCTTCGGCCTGCTGCTCGCGGCCATCGGATTCGACACGATCACCGGCCAGCCACGGCTGACCTTCGGTCAGATCGGTCTCCTGTCCGGCATCGGCTTCGTTCCGGTGACGATCGGCCTGTTCGGCATCGGCGAGATCATCGCCTCTGCGGAAGAGCAGGGCATCGGCTTCATGGAGCGCCTGAGCGCCCACGTCGGATTCGGCGACATCGTGGAGACGCTCGGCGAGCTGCGCAAGCGCATCTGGCTGGTCATCGCGACGGCGGTCATCGGCTTCTGGTTCGGGACGCTGCCCGGGCACGGCGCCACCGCCGGCTCGTTCCTCGGCTACGGGCTCGCGCGGCAGTGGTCGAGGAACAAGGAGGACTTCGGGAAGGGCGAGATCTCCGGCATCATGGCCCCTCAGGCGGCGGCGGACTCCGCGGCGGTCGGCTCGCTCGTGCCGATGATCGCCCTCGGCGTGCCGGGCTCGCCGACCTCGGCGGTGATCATGGCGGGGCTGTTCATCTGGGGCCTCCAGCCCGGTCCGCTCTTGTTCGTTGAGCATCACGATTTCGTGTGGGGCCTCATCGCGAGTATCTACGTGGGGCACCTGCTGACCTTCATCATCTGTCTCGCCGCGGTGCCGTTGCTCGCATCCATCATGCGGATCCCCTACGCGATCTTGACGCCGTTCATCGTCCTCATCTCGATCATCGGCTCGTACTCACTCAACAACAGCATGCTCGACGTCTTCATCACGATCGTGTTCGGCCTCATCGGTTACTGGCTGCGCAAGACCAAGTACCCGCTGGCCCCGCTCGTGGTCGCGGTGGTCCTTGGCGACTCGACCGAGCGCACCATGCGGCAGAGCCTGATCGCGAGCGGCGGCAGCCCGCTCATCTTCGTCGGGAGCCCGCTGTCGGCCACGCTTATCGTGCTCGCGGTCATCCTGCTGCTCATCCCGGTCGTCCGGGCAATCCGGTCGGGTGGCCGCCAGGACCGTGACGCGGTCGACAACGAGACCGTCGCCACCGCGATCGACTGACCGGTGGGTCCACTCGACGCGGTCATCCTCGTCGTGGGCTTCGTCGCGATCCTGCTCGGCGCCGAGGTGTTCACGAACGGCGTCGAGTGGCTCGGGAAGCGGCTCGGCCTGGGCGCCGGAGCGACGGGCAGCGTCCTCGCGGCCATCGGCACCGCGATGCCCGAGACGGTCGTCCCGGTCGTCGCGATCGTGTTCACGAATTCGGTGAAGGCCGATGACATCGGTGTCGGCGCCATCCTCGGCGCTCCGTTCATGCTCGCGACGCTCGTCATGCTCCTCATCGGCGTGACCGCGTACGTCTTCCGCGAGAAACGTGAGCGCCTCACGCTCCACGTGGACCGGGCGCACGCGTCGCGCGACCTCGGCTTTTTCCTGATCTGCTACTCCGTCGCGGTCGCCCTCGCGATCCTGCCCGACCCGATCCACAGCCTTCGGTCGATCGTCGGATGGTTCTTCATACCGGCGTACGCGCTGTACCTGTTCCTCGTGCTGCGGCCGCAGGTGCGCACGCCGATCGACATCGAAGAGGAGCAGGAGGAGAGCGCGGCGTTCGAGGGCCTCACGGCGACCGGCTACGCCGGCCGGCTCGGCATCCGGACGGACCCGAAGAACCCGCCGATCTGGCTGATCCTCGCCCAGGTGCTCGTTGGGTTCGCAGCGATCGTGCTGGGCGCGGAGCTCTTTGCCGGATTCATCGACCGCGCGTCAACGGCACTCGGTCTGAACGCGCTCCTGGTCTCGCTGCTGCTCGTCCCGATCGCGACCGAGCTGCCCGAGGCCGCGAACAGCCTCATCTGGACCCGCGACGGTAAGGACGTCATCGCCCTCGGCAACGTGGCGGGCTCGATGGTCCTCCAATCCACGATCCCGGTGACGTTCGGCGTGCTGCTGACCCCGTGGCAGCTCGGCTCGTTCGGCACGGTCGCGGCGCTCTTCGCGCTCGTCGCGGCGGGGCTGGTGTTCCTGCAGCTCCGGCTCCGGGCCCGCGACGACTCGCTCGGGCTGTCGGCGCTCGTCCTCGGAGGCAGCCTGTACGTCCTGTTCATCGGCTACGTGGTGAAAACCGTCGTCGCGGGCTAGTGGCGAGCGGTCTGACCGCGCCGTTCTCATGCGGTCCGGGGCGCGACGTCCTACCATCGCCAGCGGTCGCGCCGACAGAAATTCGGGCGCGAACGACCTAGGGAGGGGTTCCGCGCCCATGAAACGAATCCTCGCGTTCTCCGTGCTCGCCGCCACGATCGTGGCATCGTGCGCGTCCACCGGTACCACCTCGGGCTCGAGCGCACCGAGCGGAAGCGGCAGTACCGCGAACGGTCAGCACCCGAAGATCGGGCTTGTCACCGACGTGGGCGGATTGAACGACAAGAGCTTCAACGCGCTGGCCGACCAGGGCCGCCAGCAGGCCCAGGCCCAGCTCGATGTCGACACGTCGGTCACCGAGTCCAAGCAGCAGGCCGACTACGTCCCGAACCTCACCAAGTACGCGCAGGACAAGTACGACCTCGTCATCGGCGTCGGCTTCCTCATGCAGAACGCCATCTGGAAGGTCGCCACGCAGTTCCCGAACGTCAAGTTCGCGATCATCGATGGCGCGCCGAACGATGACGCGGGCAACGTGAAGAACCTCCCGAACGTGGCCAACCTGTTCTTCAAGGAGCAGGAGGCCGGGTACGTCGTCGGCGTCATCGCCGCGACGATGGCAAAGGACAAGACCGGCGCCGCGACCCACAACACGGTGTGCTCGATGGGCGGGCTCTCGATCCCGCCGGTCGACCGGTACATCGCGGGCTACCAGGACGCGGTGAAGACAGTGAGCCCGACCACCAAAATCCTGAATGGTTACAGCCAGGACTTCGTCGACCAGCAGAAGGGCATCGAGGTCGGTAAGACCCACATCGCCGCCGGTTGCGACATCCTGTTCCAGGTGGCCGGCGGCAGCGGTCTCGGTTACATCCAGGCGGCCAAGACCGCCGGCGTCTACGCGATTGGCGTCGACGCCGACCAGGCCGCGGTCGCGCCGGGCACCGTGATCACCAGCGCGCTCAAGAAGGTGGACCTGGCCGTCTTCCAGACGATCCGGGCGGTCCGCCTCGGCACCTACAAGGCCGGCGACAACTCGTTCAACGCGACGAACGGCGGCATCGGCTTCGGCGCGCTCGAC
>DASUSA010000147.1:0-3947 GCA_036375335.1 Candidatus Limnocylindria bacterium | reverse complement strand
CTGCAACCCGTGCAGATCGCGAAGCGGGTCATCCGCGCGATGGAAGCCCATCAGACGATCTCGTTGGCCAAGACGTTCGTGCCGAACAGCTACCTCGTGTCGCTCTCGCCGACGGACTACGCCCAGTTTGAGCAGTTCAAGCGGAGCCTCGAGCGGGATCTCGCCGAAGCGGTCCTCGGTGCGGCCCGGGACCGGAGCTTTACCCTCCTGGCCTATCCGACCGTCGAGCTCGAGCAGGACGCGGACGTCGCGCCCGGCGATCTACGGGTCGCGTGCGCGCTCGTCGACGCGTCCGGCGAGGAGGTGCCGGCAAACGAGGCCCAGCGCCTCGGCGGTGGCGAGACCGGGCACACCATGGTCCTCGATCGTGACGCGCTGCGGGCAGCCAAGCCGCGCGCGCCGCAGGGCGCGATCGTCGCGCGCGAGGGCAGCGTGCGACGCGAGGTGCCGCTCACGGCCGACCCGATCACGGTGGGCCGCGATCCGAAGAACGACATCGTCCTCGATGACCGGCGCGTATCACGCCGGCACGCCGAGGTCCGACTGCGGCTCGGCCGCTACACCCTCTACGACCTGCAGAGCACGAACGGCACGTTCGTGAACGGGCGACGCATCGCGGAGATGGTCCTCTCGGACGACGACCGCATCACCATCGGCGGAGCGGAGTTGCTCGTCCGCCTCGAGGGCTGATGGAGGTCACCTTCGCCGTCATCCTCTGGGCGGTCCGGATCGCGTTCCTCGTACTCCTCTACCTCTTCCTGATCCGGTCGTTCCGCGCGCTGCAGCGTGCCCTCGCGGACGAGCGCACGGCCGTCGCTGCGCGCCAGGTCGGGCTCGCCGCGCTGGTCGTCACGCGCACACACGGTGGCGGCCCGCGGGTGGGCGAGCGGATGCCGCTCCGCGCCGTGTCGAGCGTCGGTCGCGACGCCGGCAACGACATCGTCCTGAACGACGAGGCCGCGTCGGCGAAGCACGCGATCGTGAGCTTCGCCGACGGCGAGTGGTGGCTCGAGGATGCCGGGAGCACGAACGGCACGGTGCTGAACGGCTCGCCGATCTGGGACCGCGAGCGGTTCCATTACGGCGACGAGATCGCGGTCGGACGCATCGCGCTCCGTCTCGAGCGCGCACAGTGATCCGGGTCCGCCCCGTCGCTCGGCTTGCGGAGCTGCGGCTCCTCATCTGGGTCGCGGCGCTGAGCCTCTCGGGGTACGTCGCCGTCGTGGCTGCGGCCTCCGGCCGATTCGCGTGGTACGAGATCGCCGTGCCGGTCGTCGTCCTGGTAATCTTCGGCGCGCTCCACGTCTTCCTTATCTCGATCGGCTTCCGCGGCGATCAGCTCCTCATGCCGCTCGCGGTCGGATTGACTGGGATCGGCTTCGTGCTCGTCGAACGCCTCGCGCCGACGTTGCTGCTGCAGCAGCTCACCTGGCTAGTGATCGCGGCGGGCGCGTTCTGCATCACGATCCTCATCCCGCGCGATCTCTCGGTGCTCGCGCGGTTCAAGTACACGTGGGCGCTCATCGGCGTGCTCCTCCTCATCTCGCCGCTGTTGCCGTTCGTCGGGCGCGAGATCAACGGCGCGCGCATCTGGGTCGGCATCACCGGCGTCGCGCAGATCGAGCCCTGGGAGCTGGTGAAGATCGCCCTCGTGATCTTCTTCGCCGCGTACCTGGAGGAGTACCGCGAGATGCTGTCCACATCGCCTCGGCGGTTCGGCCCGATCCCGGTGCCGCCGGTCCCGTACCTGCTCCCGATCGTCGCGATGTGGCTGGTGGCGATGCTCGTGATGGTGTTCGAGAAGGACCTCGGGGCCACGCTGCTCTTCTTCGGGATCTTCCTCGCGATGCTCTACCTCGCGACGGGCGAGCCGTTCTACGTCGTGATCGGCTTGGTGCTCCTCGCGGGCGGCGGCTTCGTCGCCTACCACGCGTTCCCGCACGTCGCGGCGCGCGTCGACGTCTGGCTCGCGCCGTTCAACAGCGACCTCCGGTTCGATCAGGGGTACCAGCTCACCCAGGGGCTCTTCTCGCTGGCCAACGCGGGCCTCTTCGGCGCGGGCCTCGGTGCCGGCATGCCCGAGCGCATCCCGGTCGTGTGGAGCGACTTCGTCTTCGACGCGTTCACCGAGGAGGTGGGCTTCATCGGCGCGCTCGCCCTTCTCGCCTTCTACCTCGTGTTCGTCTACCGCGGCATGCTCATCGCGCTCCGCGCGCCGACGACCTTCCTGCAGCTGCTCGCAGCCGGCCTCTCGTTCATCGTCGCGTTCCAAACCCTCGTGATCGTCGGCGGCAACGCCAAGCTCATCCCCCTCACCGGGATCACGTTGCCGTTCGTCGCCTATGGCGGGTCGTCACTTGTCACGAACTTCATGCTCGCTGCGCTGTTGCTGCGGGTGAGTGACATCACGGCGCGGGTACGACGGTGACTGGACGGCGGCGTGCGTTCGCGGCTGGCGGGGATCTCCCGAGCTCGCCGGTCACGTGGGTCCGCGCCCGCGGCCGGGCGCCCGGCCCGGCCGTCGCTCGTGGGGTGCCCGCCAGCCGCCATGACCGCACACCAGACCGATTCATGGGTCGTCCTTTGCCGTGAGCCAGCGAACCATCGCAGCCAACATCCGCCGACTGACCTTGACGATCGCGATCGCGTTCCTCGTGACGTCGATCGGTGTCGGGTATTGGTCGCTCGTCGCCGCTTCGGATCTCAATGCGGATCCGTTCAATCCGCGTCTGATCGCGGCGGTGCGTGATCGGCCGCGGGGCAAGATCGTGGATTCGTCGGGCCGGGTGCTCGCCGAGTCGGTGCAGGATGGGGATGCGTACCGAAGGAAATATTCGGACCGCTCGCTCGCCCAGGTGGTCGGCTACGCGTCGTTCAAGTACGGCGCGTCCGGCGTCGAGGGCGCGTACCAGGAGTCGCTGATCGGGCAGGATCCCGCGGATCTCCTCGGCCAGTGGAAGGCCCGTTACCTCGGCGAGCGCACCGAGCCGGGGTCGGTGGTCCTCGGCATCGACCCGAAGGTGCAGGCAGCGGCGGTCGCGGCCCTCGGCGGCCGTCGTGGAGCGATCGTCGCGCTCGACCCGAAGACCGGCCGGATCCTCGCATCGGTGAGCCTGCCGAACTACGACGCGAACGCGCTCGTCGATCCCGCCCAGCAGGACGCCGCGTGGGGCCAGCTCACCACCGCAACCGACAAGCCCCTGATCAACCGCGTCGCGCAGGGGCTCTACCCGCCCGGGTCGACGATGAAGATCATTACCGCCGCCGCGGCGCTCGAAAGTGGATTCGATCCGAACCAGAAGATCCGCGTCGACGATCCGTACCAGGCGGACAAGTCATGGGGCGACTACTTCGTGCGTTCGTCATCGCAGGCCCACGGCGACTTCGACATGTCGCTCGCGTTCCAGCGGAGCGAGAACATCTACTTCGCGAAGGTCGGCCTGACGATCGGCGCGCAGAAGCTCAGCTACATGGCGAAGAAGTTCGGCGTCGGGAGCGCACCCGCCGTCGATCTCGCCGCCGGGAAGGGCCAGCTCTCCAACGGCGGCACGATCGATCGGCCGACGCTGCTCGCGGACACGAGCTATGGGCAGGGAGAGCTCCTCACGTCGCCGCTGCAGATGGCCATGGTCGCTGGGACCGTCGGCAACCACGGTGTGCAGGTCCAGCCGCACTACGTCACCGAGATCCGCGACTCGGCCGGCGGCGTCCTCCGCACGGTCGGCGGTGGCGCCGGTGACCAGATCATCAGCGCGGCCACGGCCGCCAAGCTCACGACCTATCTCGTCCAGGCGGTCGAGGCGCCCGGCGCGTTCGCCTTCGGCGCGAAGATCGCGGGCGTTCACGTGGCGGGAAAGACCGGCACCGCGGAGAACCCCGCCGGCTCGCCGCATGGCTGGTTCGTCGGGTTCGCCCCGGCCGAGGACCCCCAGATCGCAGTGGCGGTG
>DASUSA010000146.1:0-5522 GCA_036375335.1 Candidatus Limnocylindria bacterium | reverse complement strand
GCCTCGAGCGGGACGATGGGCCTCGCGGCGGGCCGGCGGTCGCGCGCGTGGCTCGGCCTCACGGCCCTGCTTGGCGCCGGGTTCCTCGCGGGGCAGGCCCTCGAGTACGGCCGGCTGCTGGGCGCGGGCCTCCGACCGGGGTCCGAGATGTTCGGGACAACGTTCTTCACGCTCACCGGACTGCACGCGGTACATGTGCTCGTCGGGCTCGTCCTGCTCGCGACCCTCTTCGCGGCCTCGTCCACGCGACCGCGCCGCGTGGGGCAGACCGCGTGGGAAGGCATCGCGATGTACTGGCACTTCGTCGACGCGGTGTGGGTCGTCGTGTTCTCCGTCGTGTACGTCGGGACGGTCCTCGGATGACCGAGGGCCACGCCGCGCGGCCCTCGCTCTGGCCGGTCACGCTCGCGCTCGGCGTATCGATCGCCAGCGCCGGCGTCATCACGCATCCCGTCATACTCGCCGGCGGCGCGCTGCTCGCCGCCTTCGCGCTCGCGGCGTGGGTCGTCGACGCGGTGCGGGGCATCTGATGGATCGCCGGAAGTTCCTCTCGCGGGTCACGATCGGCCTCTCCGGCGCAATCGCCGCGCTCGTCGGCGTGCCGATCGTCGGATATCTCGTCGCGCCGCTGTTCGAGCGCGAGCAGGACAGCTACGTCCCGGTCGGCGACACGTCGACGTTCCAGCCGGGCACGACCACGCTCGTCCAGTTCGAGGATCCGAGCCCGCTCGCCTGGGCTGGCCAGACGGCGAAGACCGCGCTCTGGGTCCGCGGCCTGTCCGAGAGCAGCTTTCAGGTCTTCAACGTGAACTGCACGCACCTCGGGTGTCCGGTCGACTGGCGGTCGCAGGCGAAGCTGTTCCTCTGCCCGTGTCACGGCGGCGTGTACCACGAGGACGGCAGCGTGGCCGGCGGTCCGCCGCCCCGAGCGCTGTTCGAGCGCGAGTGGCGCGTCGATGCCGGGAAGCTGATGGTGAAGACCCAACGTTTGCCGACACCAGGCGGGGGGGCGCCGTGAGCCGGATCGTTCGCGCGATCGGTCGCTGGCTCGACCTGCGCTTCGAGCTCGAGGACTCAGTCGGCGCGGTGCTCACCCATCCGGTCCCGGCCGCGCTCGAGGGCCGGGTCGGCTGGTGGTACGTCTTCGGGAGCGCGACGCTCGCGATGTTCATCGTGCAGGTCGTCACCGGCGTTGGCCTGGCGATGACCTACGTGCCCGCGCCGAACAGCGCGTACGAATCACTTCAGTTCATCAGCGGCCAGGCCACCCTTGGCGGCGTCGTGCGCGGCATCCACTACTTCGGGGCGGGGGCGATGGTCGTGCTCGTCCTGGTGCACATGACCCAAGTGTTCCTGTTCGGCTCGTACAAGTTCCCGCGCGAGGCGAACTGGATGAGCGGCTCGCTCCTGCTGCTCGCGACGCTGGCCATGGCGTTCACCGGCCAGCTGCTGCGCTGGGACCAGGACGCGTTCTGGTCGATCGTCGTTGCGGCCGAGCAGGCAGCGCGCGCGCCGATCATCGGCGGGTTCCTCGCGACGCTCGTTGTGGCTGGGCAGAACGTGGGTGGCGCGACGCTGACCCGGTTCTACGCGACCCACGTGTTCCTCATTCCGGCCGCGATCTTCGGGCTCCTGGGGATGCACCTCTATCTGGTCATCAAGCGCGGCATCAGCGAGCCGCCGATCGCCGGGGAGCGCGTCGACCCGCGTACCTACCTCGCGCGGTACCGGGACCTTCTGCGCCGGGGCATCCCGTTCTACCCCGACGCGGCGGTGCGCGATGCGGTCGTCTCATTCGTCGCGGTCGTCGTTGTCGTCGCGCTCGCGGTCATCGCCGGGGCGCCGATGCTCGGCAAGCCACCCGACCCGACGATCATCGTCGCCGACCCGCGGCCCGACTGGTACTTCATCGGCTACTTCGCGCTGCTTGCGATCATCCCCAAGGGCCTCGAGTCGATCGTGATCATCGGTCTGCCGGCCCTTGCGTTCGGATTCCTGTTCCTGCTCCCGCTGATCCGGCCTCGGGGCGAACGACACCTGTCGCGCCGGCCGATGGCTGTGGCCGCAGTCGGGCTCGGCGTCCTGGTGTACGGCGCGCTCACAGCCGCGGGCTTCGCGTCGAGCTGGGTGCCCGTGCCCACCGAAGGGGCGTCGCTGCCGGCGGCCGTGCTGAGTGGGCTGGGCGCGCCGGAGACCGCAGGGGCCCAGCTGTTCGTGCAGAAGGACTGCTTCGCCTGCCACCAGATCGCGGGCGCCGGGGGGCGGCGCGGCCCCGAGCTCGGCGGCGTCGCCGCGCGGCTCTCGCACGATCAGATCGTGACGACGATCCTCAATGGAAAGGGCCAGGCGATGCCGTCATTCGCGGGCGCGTTCGCGCCGCAGGAGCTGGCGGACTTGGTCGCATTCCTGGAGACGCGCCGCGGCCCCTAACGGCGCGGACCGGGACTAGCCACCGAGAAGGCGGCGGAGCGCATCCGAGCTGGCCGGAACGCCCATCTGGATCGGAGTGGTCGGCGTGGCCGGGGCGACGCGCAGCGCGGCCGCGGTGACCGGCGCAGCGGGCGGTGTGACCGTCGGGGCGGGCGTCGCGACCGGCGCCGCGGGCACCGGCAGCGTTCCCATCGGATCGATCGGGAGGCCGCCCTGGTAGACGGCCCAGTGGAGGTGGTAGCCGGTCGTCATCCCGGTCAGCCCGACCGCGCCGATGCGGTCGCCGGCCTGGACGATGTCGCCGGCCTTGATCGTCGGCGCGAGCGGCCCCATTTGCAGGTGGGCGTACAGCGAGACGAGGCCATTGTCGTGCGCGAGCACCACGACCTCGGCACCGTCCATCATCTGCCCGACGAACACGACCCGGCCGCGTGCCGGAGCGACGATCGGCGTGCCCGCGGCGGCGAGGATGTCGACGCCGTCGTGGAAGTGCCAGTAATACGTGCCCTGGAACAGGCGGGCCGGCTCCATGCCGAAGCTGGTCGGTCCGAAGGGTTGGCTCATCTCACCGGCGAGCGGCAGGGTCCAGGTGGGGGACGGTGCCGTCGCGATCGCCCCGTTCGCGAGCAGCTGCGCCTGGGTGGCGCTCGTGACGGCGACCTCGGAGCGAAGGGCAGCGATCGCGGGCTCGTCGCTCACGTTCGTCTCGGTCCGGACCAGTCCGCCTCGCACGCGCGGGTCGGCCACGCTCGCGAGCAGCGAGCTCGCGAGATCGCGCTCGCTCTGCGTCGCGACGAGCTGGGCGTAGAGGGTGACCTGATCGTTCGCGACGGCGGTCGCCGTCGCGATGAGCGCGTCGTACGAGGCGAAGGTCCGCGGCAGCGCCCGCGCCAGCGGCACCGCGCGCGCCGGCGCGTTCGTTCCGGTCCCCCCGTCGGCGTTTGCCTGCGCGCCGAAGGTGAGCAGGCAGAGCGCAGCGGTAACGAACACGTAAAGGACGCGTAACCGGAGGTGCTGGCGGGTCACGTTTTGCACTCCCGAAGAATGCCGGTGTCCGCTTACCCAGCCGCAAGTCGGTCACTGGACGGGCAGCCCGGTCAGCACCCGGTTCGTCGCCGAGCCGACATCCGAGCGGATCCGCCTGCGTTCATTGGGTTTCGTCGAGTTGCGCCGGAAGCCCTACTGCAGATGACTGATGTCCGCGTGCCGTACGGGGCAGCCAAATGGCGTCGGCAGACACGTCGTTGATCCCAATCGTGAAGTCGGTCGGCTGCCGTTACCGCGCGCCGGGCGCCTGCTCGTTGGCTATCCTCGGCCACGTGGCCGACGACGTCCGGATCCGCCCGATGACCGAGCTCGACATCGAGGGCATCACGCGCATCGACGAGCGCATCACGAAGCAGTACCGGCCGGAGGTCTGGGAGCAGCGGGTCAGCTACTACATCCGTCGCGACGCCGAGTCCTCGCAGGTCGCCCAGGTCAACGGCTCGGTTGCCGGCTTCATGATGGGTGAGGTCCGCGGCGGCGAATTCGGGCTCGAGGAGCCGACCGGGTGGATCGAGTTCTTCGGCGTCGATCCCGACGTGCGCGGCCGCGACCTTGGCCGCAAGCTCATCGACGCGCTTCTGGCGCACTTCCGTGATCAGGGCGCGCACATCGCCCGCACGATGGTGGCGTCGGCCGACGCGGACATCGCCGGCTTCCTGAAAGCGATGCAATTCACGCCCGCCGCAGTCACGGCGCTGGAGAAGCGCCTCTAATGCGGCGCCTAGACTCGTTCATGTGAACGGGACCGCACCGCAAGGTGCCGTATGAGCGACCAGCAACACCAGCTACCACGGCAGTACCACGAGGCCGTCCTGCACTGGCAGCGGCACAATTTCCCGGACTTCCCGCGCCTCGCGGAGCAGTGGGACACCTATTTCCCGAAGGACGATGCCTTCTGCCTGTGCGCGCGCATCCAGCAGAACATGCCGGAGCAGATCGAGGTCGGCGAACGCGCCGGTCAGCCCAAGGCAATTGTCCCCAAGGAGCTCGATCCGAAGGCCGCCGAGGAGCTGCTGGCGATCATCCGGGCGCAGGCGTCAACGGAGTTCGGCTCGATCCAGCAGCACCAGGGCACGCTCGCGCGGGCGAGCGATGCGCAGGATCAGGCGTGGGTGCTCCGCGTGATGGCCGAGGAGCTACGCCACGGCTACCAGATGATCCACCTGCTTACGAGTGCGGACTGGTCGCCGGTCACGGACACCAAACCACAGGACATGGTCGAAGAGATCCTCTCGATGAAGACCGGCTCGCACGTGCTGGCGGCGTTCAACCTCGAGTACGACAGCTTCGTCGACAACGTCGTGTTCGCCGCGTTCATCGACCGAGTGGGGAAGTACCAGCTCACGATGCAGAAGGTGAACGCCTACAAGCCGATGGCCGCGTCGATGCCGCCGATGCTGCGCGAGGAGGCGTTCCACCTTGCTGCCGGGGTCATTCCGATGCGCCGGTGGGCCGAGGCCGCGGCGCAGCCGGACGCGCTCATCACGATGCCGGCGATGCAGCGCGCGGTCTACAAGTGGTACGGCCGGGGCCTCGAGATGTTCGGCGACGAGCGTGGCGGGAAGACGAACGTGCGGCTCGGCCTCAAGGACAAGACGAATCGCGTCGCTCAGGACGAGTACATCGCCGAGGTCGATCGGATGCTCGACGACATCAATCAGCGATACGTCCGCGCGCGTTTCCCACAGCTGTCACGGGATGACGCCGACGCCCTGTACGGGCGGGTGAAGGCGGACCGTGGGACGATCGACGGGCTCTCGTGGGACGAGGACCTGCTGAAGCTCCCGCATCCGGGGTTCTTCCGCCGTCGCGGCGAGTACGCGTTCCAGATGATCGGCGTCGACGGCGCAACGTTCGACGACGTCGAGCGATACATCGAGCACGTGCGCGATCACCTGCCCGAGGCGTACCTCGCGTCGATCGACGTGAAGCACTGGGCCGAGCTGCAGCGGGGCGTCGCGAACGGCACGGTCCCGCTCGAGAACGCCCTCAAGTCGATGCCGCGGCTCGCCCGCGTTGGCGGTGCGTGCCCGTGCGCGAACTCG
>DASUSA010000145.1:0-3403 GCA_036375335.1 Candidatus Limnocylindria bacterium | reverse complement strand
GCCAGGAGCTCCGGCGCGGGATGCGTGTAGCCGTACCACTTCGCGTACGCGCCCGGATCCTTGAGCCGGAAGTCGCTACCGATGTCGACGATCCGCCGGCCCTCGGCGAGCCACTGCGGCGCCAGCTTCGCCGCCTCTCCGGCCGGCAACGCGGTGAACACGACCTCCGCGTCACCGACGTCGCTGCCGATGACCAGCGAATCGGGAGCGTCGTGCAGGTGCGGCTGGACCTCCCGCAGTGACTCGCCCTGATGGCTCCGCGCGACCGCCGCCACGATCCGCGCGCCCGAATGGCGCAGTAGCAGCCGCGCGAGCTCCCCTCCGGCGTAGCCAGTGACTCCAACGATCGCGACCTTGGTGGGCATCCGAAGATTATGCACACGTCTGGATAATTATGCAATTGGCGGGTGGCGTCACCGAACGGCGGGTTCTTGGTGAGGCGGCGTCTCCAACGGCCCGAGCGCCACGGCGCTAGGGAAAAATGCCCCGCTGTTCGATCGCCCGCGCGACCCGTTCGACCGCCAGGATGAACGCCGCCTCGCGATAGGTGGCGTCGTACGTCTTCGCCTTGGCGAGGACGGACTCCATCGCGCGGCGCATGTAGATCTCGAGCCGGCGCTCGACCTCGTCGAGCTCCCAGTAGAACTGGGCCCGGCTCTGCACCCACTCGAAATACGACACGACCACCCCGCCGGCGTTGGCGAGGATGTCGGGCACGATCGTCACCCCTCGGCCGGTCAGCATGCGATCGGCATCGGCAGTGACCGGGCCGTTCGCGCCTTCGACGATGATCTTCGCGCGGATGCTCGACGCGTTCTCCTGGGTGATCTGCGCTTCGAGCGCGGCCGGGATCAGGACGTCGACATCGCTCGCGAGCAGCTCGGCGTTGCTGATCGGCGCCGCGCCCGCAAGCCCGTCGAGCGTGTGCTGCGGGTTGCGCTTGCTGTGCTCCATCGCCTTTGCGACATCGATGCCCTTGGGATCGGTGTAGCCCCCGGTCACGTCCGAAATGCCGACGACCCTGCACCCAGCGTGCGACAGCGCGAGCGCCGCGAAGCTGCCGACGTTGCCGAAGCCCTGCACCGCGACGCGCGCCCCCACGATCGGCTTCCCCATCCGCCGCAGAAGCTCGAGGGTCACGAACGCGACGCCGCGTCCGGTCGCTTCGTGCCGCCCGCGCGATCCACCGAGGTCTACCGGCTTTCCGGTCACGACCTCGGGCGAGTGCCGACCGGTCATCATCGTCATCGTGTCGACGATCCAGGCCATCGTCTGAGCATCGGTGTTGACGTCCGGCGCGGGGATGTCCTGCTCCGGCCCGATGATCGGCAGGATCGCGACCGTGTAGCGCTTCGTGAGCCGCTCGAGCTCGCGCTTGCTGTACTTCCGCGGGTCCACGGCGACGCCGCCCTTCGCGCCGCCGAGCGGCAGATCGGTGACCGCGCACTTCCAGGTCATGAGCATGGCGAGGCCGGACACTTCTTCGAGGCTCACGGAGGGATGGAACCGGATGCCGCCCTTCCCCGGACCGCGGCCCGTGGAGTGCTGCACCCGGTAGCCGGTGAACACTTCGAGGGTGCCGTCGTCCATCATCACCGGCACCGACACGATCAGCGCGCGCTCGTTCGAGCGCAGGAAGCGGTGCATGCCGGGGTCGAGGCCGAGCGTCTTTGCTGCGGAATCGAGTTGTCCAAGTGCGCCGCCGAGGAGCTCCTCGCCGGGGTTCTCGGTGCCGCGGACCTTCACCGCGCTCACGTCGTCAGCACCTTCTCCACCTCGATCGTCGGCGGCGCGATGACGTAGCCGAGCTTGGCGTTGATGCCCCGCATCGGCGCATTGGCCTCGTCGTTGGTCGTGCCGAACAGCGTGATGCCGCGCGCCTTCAGGCGATCCAGGATCGCAAGCTTCATCGCGAGCGCGATGCCCTTGCCGCGATGAGCGCGATCGACCCCGGTGTACACGGTGTAGGCGACGCCCTCCGGATCGATGATCGTGATCGACGTGCCGACCACCCGGCCATCCCGCATCGCGACGACGGACGAGTCACGGGCGAACGTGTCGTTCTCGAAGTACACCTCGCGCACCGCTTCGAACGGCGGTGGCGGAGGGAGGGGCTCCGGACGCGGGATGTCCATCTGCGTCGTCGAGAGCGATTCGTAGGTCGAGCGCTGGAACGCGACCTTGTCGGGCGCTTCGGCCTCGAGCACGTCGTAGCGGTCGACGCGGACACCGGCGCGCGCGGCGATCGTCTTGGGATCTTCGAAGGGAGCCGCGTCGAACGCGGTCACGTCGAGGTACGAGTCGAAGCGCCGATGGAACTCGCGGTAGCCGTGCGTGGAAGCGAACCGAAGTCCGTCCGCCTCCTCGCCGCGGACCGCCCCTTGCAGCTTCGGCGCGCCGTTCGCCCGGACATGGGCCTCGAGGCGCGCCAGCATCTGGGTGCCGAGGCCGCGGCCGCGGACGTCGGGAGCGACGCGGATGTTCGCGCGCCAGCGGTTCTGACCGCCGCCCATCAGGCCGCCGTCGGATGCGCTCGCGGCCGCCATAACGGCGCCCGCGGAGTCCTCCGCGAGGAGCAGGAGCCGGTTGGGCTCAGGGTTTGCGCCTTCGAACCGGCGCGCCAGCTCCACGGTCTGCGACCGCCCCGGGCGCGAATAGCGGTTCTGGAACTCGACGAGCCGATCGAGGTCCGCTGGCGTCCCCTCGCGGACCGACAGCCCGGCGATCACGCGACGAGTTTAGGCGCGCTTAGCCGATGAGCTTGAATCGGCGCGCGAGCGGCGCGAGAGACCGGCCGATCGTGAACACGAGCAGCACCGCGACGAGAAGCAGCGTGATCAGCAACTGCGATTCCGGGAATCGCGGGTGCAGGAAGAGATCGCCTCCGGTCGCCAGGTCGACGGCGATGATCAGCGGGACCGCGATGGCAGTCGCCACAAGCGCGCGACGGAAGGTCCGCGGCGATGCGAGATCGGTCCGCGCGATCAGCGGGGAGCCGCTCTGCCGCACGATGAAGTGGGCACAAATGAGCGTCGCGTTGAACGGCAGGAACACGTCTAGGTATCGCCCGGCTGCTTCTTCCATCCCCCAAGCCCTTCGTGAAAAACCGCCAGAACCGCCCGCGGCAAGTTTACCGGGCCTGTGCCTGCGCGAAGTCGTACAAGGCCCGTTCGGTGCCCCCGATCAGGTCTCGGCCTCGTGTCGAAATGGTCGAACCGTCCGACAGCACGAGCTGCACGTCGAAGCCTTCGACGCGCTCGCCGAGCCCGACGGGCACCGACGTCACGTCGGCCAGCTGGGCCCACGAACGGTCCTGTGAGATGAACGGCAGCCCCGAGGCGTCGTGGATCCCCTGCGGATCAAGCGTCGTGCGGGCGAACACCGCCGGCAGCAGCATCACGAG
>DASUSA010000144.1:0-9261 GCA_036375335.1 Candidatus Limnocylindria bacterium | reverse complement strand
CGCGATCGGCGCGGCCCGCGAGGCTGGCGACACGCTCGGCGGGGTGACCGCGGTGCGCGCCTCGAATGTCATCGCCGGGCTCGGCAGCTACGCCCAGTGGGACCGCCGGCTCGATGGCCGGATCGCCCAAGCCCTCGCGTCGATCCCATCGGCCAAAGGCGTGGAGTTTGCCGACGCGTTCGACGCGGCGGGCGAGCGCGGCAGCCGAGTCCATGATCCGATCGAGCGCCGTGGCGCCGGCTTCGGTCGCCCGCGCAACCGGGCCGGCGGCCTCGAGGGCGGGGTCACCAACGGCGAGGACGTCGTCGTGCGCGTCGCGTTCAAGCCCATCTCCACGCTCATGAAGCCGCTCCCGTCGGTCGACCTTCGGACTGGCGAGGCCGCCCCAGCGCATGTCGAGCGGAGCGACGTCTGCATCATCCCTGCAGCCGGGGTGGTCGCTGAGGCGATGCTCGCGCTGGTCCTCGCCGACGCCCTCTGTGCCAAATTCGGCGAGGACGCGATCGACGACATCACGTCGGCCGTCGCGCGGTACCGCGAGCGTCTGAAGCCGATCGCCAACCGCTGATGCATCTCTTCCTGGTCGGGCCGCCGGGCATCGGCAAGTCGTCGGTCGCGCCGCTGCTCGCGCAGGCGCTGGGCGGGCGCGCGATCGACCTCGACGACGAGATCGAGCGCGTGGCCCGGAAGCCCTGCACGAAGGTGATCACCGAGGACGGCCTGCCGCGGTTCCGCGCGCTCGAGTCCGAGGCCCTTGCGGCGCTCGGGCCGACCCCCGCGCTCATCGTCGTCTCGACCGGCGGCGGAGCCGTGCTCTTCGAAGCGAACCGCCGCCGGATGTCCGAGCTCGGACTCCGCGTGGGCCTCACCGGCACGGTCGCGACGGTGGCCCGCGGCATCGCCGCGACGATGGGGAAGCGGGCGCACCTGGACGTCGCTCCGCGGCAGCACGCGCTGCGCGTCCTGAAGGAGCGACGGGACGTCTACGCGGACGTCGACGCGTCGTTCCGCGTGGACGGCATCGAGCCGCATGAGGTCGCACTCGCCATCGCCGCGTGGCTCGTCTCGGCGCGCGGCATCCGGATCGATGTCCAAGCGTCGCGGCCGTATCCGGTGCTCATCCGGGCGGGGCTGCTGGAACACGCCGGGACGCATCTTCGGGACGTCGGGTGGCACGGCCGGGCCGCGATCGTCGCCGACTCGCTCACCGCGGTGCGGTACGGGCCGGCGGTGCGCCGCTCGTGCGTCGCGGCCGGTCTCGACGCCTCGGTCATCACGGTGCCCCGCGGGGAGCGCGCGAAGACCGTCGCGATCCTCGCGAAGCTCTGGGCGGCCTTCGCGGCCGCCGGGATCGGGCGCGACGGCGGCGTGATCGCGCTCGGCGGCGGCACCGTCGGCGACGTCGCGGGTTTCGCCGCGGCGACGTACCTGCGCGGCGTGCGCGTGGCGCACGTGCCCACGACGCTGCTCGCGATGGTCGACTCATCGATCGGCGGCAAGACCGGCATCGACCTCGCGCGCGGGAAGAACATGGCGGGAGCGTTCCATCAGCCCGACGCCGTGCTGGCCGATCCGAGCGTGCTCACCTCGCTCCCGCGACGTGAGCGCAGCTCAGGATTCGCGGAGATCGCGAAATGCGCGTTCCTGTCCGATCGTGAATCGGTCGCACAGCTCGAACGATCCGCCCTGTCCGTGGTCGCAGGTGATCTCGGCCCGACCCTCGGGTCGATCGCGCTCGCCGCGACGGTCAAGGCAGGCATCGTTGCGGTCGACGAACGGGAATCCGGATTGCGCGAGCTGCTGAACTTCGGGCACACGCTCGGTCACGCGTACGAGGCCGCGAGCCGGTACCGGGTGACCCATGGCGAGGCGGTGAGCATCGGGATGGTGTTCGCCGCGGCGCTCGCCGATGTGCTCGATCTCGCCCCGACCGCGCTGCGGGAGCGGCTCGAGACGCTCATGCGGGCGGCCGGCCTGCCGGTCCGCGCGACGCTGCCGGCGCGCACGTGGTCGCTCCTGCTGAGCGACAAGAAGGCCCGCCATGGTTCGGTGCGGTGGATCCTGCCGAGGACGATCGGCCGGTTCAGCGAGGTCACCGATGTGCGCGCGCGCTCGCTCCGACAAGCCGCCGCGATCGTGGAGGGCCGATGAAGCTGTTGCTGCTCAACGGCCCGAACCTCAACACCCTCGGCACGCGCGAGCCCGCGATCTACGGCACGACGACGCTCATCGAGGTCATCCGGCGGTGCCGCGACCTCGCTGGCGCCGGACACACGATCGCGGACTTCCAGTCCAACCACGAAGGGGCGCTCATCGACTTCCTGCAGGAGCACGGGGACGCCGATGGTGCCATCATCAATCCTGGCGGGCTCGCCCATACCTCGATCGTCCTGCGCGATGCCGTCGCGGCCTGCGCCTTCCCGGTCGTCGAGGTGCACATCACCGACATCGGCAAACGGGAGCCGTTCAGGCACCATACGTATCTGGCGGATGTGACGGCGCACCAAGTGATAGGTAAAGGAGTGGCGGGATACGAAGAGGCCGTGAAGTGGCTTCTTCGAAACGCTTCGATAGCGCGGACGTCGCGCAGCTGAGGAGCGAATATCCCGCCGGAGGCGGATCAAATGGTCTCAACCGGGGAAATCAAACGTGGCATGACGATCGAGCTGGACGGCACCCTCTACCAGATCGTCGAGTTCCAGCACATCAAGATGGGCCGCGGGAGCGCGCAGGTGCGGATGAAGCTCCGCAACGTGCGGCGTGGGGACCTCATCGAAAAGACGTTCCAAGCTGGCGATCGATTCACCCGTGCGCGGCTCGATCACCGCGACGTGCAGTACATGTATCACGACGGGGACCTCTACCACTTCATGGACACGAAAACGTACGACCAGGTCGCGCTCAACGGCGATCAGCTTGGTGACGGCGTCAACTACCTGACCGACGGGATGGTCGTGACGCTGAACGAGTACGAGGGCGAGCCCATCGGCGTCGACCTGCCGCCGTCGGTCGTCCTCACCGTCAAGAGCGTGGAGTTCGGCCTCAAAGGTGACACCGCGACCGGCGCGAACAAGCCCGCGACGCTCGAGTCTGGTCTCAAGGTGAACGTCCCGCTGTTCGTGAATCAGGGGGACAAGATCAAGGTCGATACGCGGACCGGGGAGTACATCGAACGGGCCTCGTGACCGGCGCACCGAGCAACGTCATCCGGGTCGGTCAGCTCAGCGTCCGCATCGCTGAGCGGCTTCTTGCCGCGGACGACCTGAAGGATCTCTGGGTTGAGGGCGAGATCTCTGAAGCGACCGTGTCGTCGGCCGGCCACGTGCACTTCACGCTTAAGGACAACGCCGGCCAGATCCGCTGCGTGCTGTTCGCGACGCAGGCGGCGAACGTGCCGCTCACGCCTCGGGCCGGCTTGCGAGTCATCGCTCACGGCTACGTCGACGTGTATCTGAAGGCCGGCTCGTACAACCTCCGGTGCGACGACGTGCGACCGGCCGGAGCGGGCGACACGTTCCTCCGGCTGGAAGCGCTGCGCAAGCGGCTCGACGCGGAGGGGCTCTTCAACCAGGAGCGCAAGCGCGCGCTGCCGGCCCGGCCGCGGCGCGTCGGCGTGATCACGAGTCCGACGGGCGCGGCCTGGCACGACGTCCAAACCGTCTGCCTGCGTCGCGATCCGCGGGTCGAGCTCATCTTCGCGGCGGCGCAGGTGCAGGGGGTCGGCGCGGTCGAATCGATGATCGCGGCGTTCGATGGCCTCGCCCAGCTGCGCGATCTCGATGTGATCATCCTGGCCCGGGGCGGCGGCGCGACGGAGGATCTGTCCGCATTCAACGATGAGGCGCTCGTCCGGGCCGTCTCACGCGCGGGGCGGCCGGTGTGCAGCGGGGTCGGTCACGAGTCAGACGTGACGCTCGTCGATCTCGTCGCCGACGTGCGGGCGCCGACACCGTCGGTGGCCGCGGAGCTCGTCGTCCCTGATGCGGGTGCGGACGTCGCGGCGCTCGCCCGCCTGCGGCGTCGGATCGACGGGCGGGTACGGGACATCGCCGGCGATCGGCGGCGCCGCGCAACGAACGCGAAGCGGCTCCTCGACCGGCGCGCGCCGGCGGCACGCATCGCCGAGCTCCGGCTGCAGCTCGACGACAGCCGGCGCACGATCGACCGGGCCATCGCGCGCGCGGTCCCGCTGCGGCGCCAGCGCAGCGTGAGCGCGCGGCGGCGGCTCGAGGCGCTCTCGCCGCTGGCCGTGCTCGGCCGCGGCTACGCCATCGTCGAAGGCCCGGATGGACGGGTCCGGACCGAAGTGGCCGCACTCCGTGCGGGCGAGCAGGTGAAACTGCGGCTGCGGGATGGCCGAGCGGGGGTGCGGGTCGAGACGGTGGAGGTGAGCGATGGCCGAGCCTGAGGCCGACCGACCGATCGAGGCCGCGCTCGAGCGGTTGGAGGCGATCGCCGACACGCTCGAGGACCCGGGGCTCGACCTCGATGAGGCCGTGCGGCTCTACGAGGAGGGCCTTCGGCTGTACGCGGAGTGCACGAAACGGCTCGACGCCGCCGATCAGCGGATCACGAAGCTGGCCGATGCCCTGGCCCAGCAGGGGAAGCGGCCACCGGCCTAGCGAGCGGCAGGTTTCGACCGCGTATGGAATGACCTTTGGCGTAACGATGGGGTAACGCACAACCCCGGTTCGCGGTTTACCTTCCCGAAGAGCGAGCAGCGTACGGACACGCACGGTCGCTCGGTCCACAGGGAAGGGAACAATCATGAGGAAGATCGCGCTCGCCGCGTTTCTGTTCATCGCCACAGCGCAGCTCGCGGCCGGTGGCCTCATGGCCCGCGGTGCGACGCTCGACAGCGGGGAGAACGACCTCCTTGCCCAGGTGAACAGCTTCCGCGTCGCACGCGGTCTTTCCACGCTCGTCGTCTCGGACTCGCTGACGATGGCGGCAAAGTGGATGGCCACCGACATGTCGGTCAACAACTACTTCCAGCACACGTCGCTCGACGGCCGCTCGCCGACCCAGCGGATGGCCGACGCCGGGTACCCCGCGTTCGCGACGTGGGCCGGCGAGGATCTCGCGGCGGGCTACACCAGCGCCGCCGACGTTCTGCAGGGCTGGATCAACAGCCCCGCGCATCTCGCGGTCTTGACGAACCCGGCGTACCGCGCGATCGGCATCGGCCGCGCGTACTCCGGCGGCTCGACCTACGGCTGGTACTGGGACGCGGACTTCGGCGGTATCGCCCAAGGTGCCGCAGGCGCCACGTCCTTCGACCTCGGATTCCACAGCGCGTGGGCCGGACAGAGCGCGGACCTGACGCTCGCTCCCGGGGAGATGGCGACTCTCGTGGTGGCCCTTCGCAACACCGGCTATCGCGGCTGGTACCAGGGCAGCCCGGGCCAGCAGGCAAATCTCGGGACCAGCTCGCCGCTCGACGTGAGCCACCCGGAGCTCGGGCTCGGCAATCGCGTGGCGACGCAATCGACGGCGTACGTCGGACCCGGCCAGACCGGGTGGTTCCAGTTCCAGATCCACGCACCCTCGACGCCGGGCACCTACCGCCTCAACGTGCGCGGGGTGATCGACGGAGCCACCTGGCTCGAAGACGGCGGCGTGTACTGGACGATCACCGTCCGCTGACCTGCGTCCCCTTGGCGGCGCGCCCCCGCTGCGACTAGCTCGCCGCCCGCGCCTTTCGGAGGAATGGCTCGAGTGCTTCGAGGAACGGCTCGGGGCGCAGGCCGTGGATCCGATGGCCGACGCTCGGGAACTTCACCAGCTGCGCGTCGGGCCACCTTTTGACCAGCGCTTCGGCCTCGCCGTCGTTCAGCGCGCTTCCGTCCGCGGTGTGCGCGGCAAGGAGCAGCGTCGGCATCGTCGGGATCGCGGTCACGACGAGCTTGTGCCCATCCGGTTTGGTGTGGCCGAACTGCTCGACGAACGCGGGATCCACGTCCTTGTAATACGTCGCGAGGCGATCGGCGGCATAGAAGCCCCGGACCTCGCCGACGGTGCGCTCGCCGCGTGGCCCGCGCGCCGGCAGCGGCACCGACGCGACGGCGCGCTTGAACGCCGACGGCTCGGTGGTCTTGTCGAGCGCCGCGCGCACGTCCCGGTAATACTGCGCGCGCCAGTCGCGGTCCCAGTTGTCCACGACCGGCTCCTCCAGGACGAGGGCGCGCACCGCTGCGGGCCGCTTCGCCGCGGCGACGAGCGCCGTCGCGCCGCCGAGCGAGTGGCCGATGACGATTGCCGGACCGCCGGCCACCGTCTCGATGACCCGCAGCAGATCGTCGGCAAACTCGCCGATCGCGTAGCTCGCCGCGCGGGCGCTCTTCCCATGTCCGCGAGCGTCGTAGGCGATCACGCGATAGCGCGTTGCGAGGCGAGGGAAGATGTTCTCCCAGTCCTCGGCGCGGAAGGTCGCACCGTGGAGCAGGACGATCGGCGGTTCGCCCGCGGCGCCACCTGCGGAGTCGTAGTACGCGAGCTTCGGATCACCTTTGAGCGTGCGCGAACGAGGTAAACGCTTCGGCATCGCGCGAAGTCTAGGGATAGGCTTTCGCCGGTGATGGCGACGCGTATCCGACTCGATCAGCTGCTCGTCCAACGTTCGCTGGCTCCGAGCCGCGAGCGCGCCCAAGCCCTCATCCTGGCTGGTGCGGTCCGCGTCGACGGCGAAGTCGCGGATCGTGCAGCCGCCCCAGTGTCCGAAGCGGCGGCGATCACCATCGCCCACGGTCCGCGATTCGTCTCGCGCGGCGGCGAGAAGCTCGACGCGGCACTCGACGAGCTCGGCGTGAATGTGGCCGGGAAGGTCGCGCTCGATGTCGGCGCATCGACCGGCGGCTTCACCGATTGCCTCCTCCAGCGCGGCGCCGTGCGGGTCTACGCGATCGACGTCGGAAGAGGGCAGCTCGACTGGAAGATCCGGACCGACACGCGGGTCATCGCACGCGAGGGCGTCAATGCGCGCGAGGGCTTCGAGCTCCCGGAGGGCGTGGATCTGGTGGTCGCCGACGTCTCGTTCATCTCGCTGCGCATCGCGCTCCTGCCGTCGTTCCGGCACCTGCGCGAGGGCGGCGATGTCGTGGCCCTCGTGAAGCCGCAGTTCGAGGCCGGCCGCGCAGCGGTCGGCCGCGGCGGGATCGTCCGCGACGCGAAGGACCGCGCCGACGCGACCGTCGCGGTCTGCGAGGCGTTCACCGCGGTGGGCGTCGGCACCGTCGCGATCGTGCCGTCGCGGCTCCTGGGCCGCGAAGGGAACCGGGAGATCTTCGTCCACAGCCGGAACGGCGATCCTGGTCTTGCACCTGGGCGGATCCGCGAGCGCGCGGCCGAGGCCGCGGAGTGAAGCTCGCGTTCGCGGTGCGGCCGGACTGGGACGTCGCGGTTGGGGCGGCACGGGACGCCGCAACACGCGCGCGGACGAAGGGCCACGAGGTCGTGGAACTGAAGCTCGACTCACCCTCGCTCGCGCGCGAGGTCGCCGGCGCCGAGGTCGCGATCATCTTCGGCGGTGATGGCACGATGCTCCGCGCGGCGAGAGCACTGGCGCCGCTCGCGATCCCGATGCTCGGGGTGAACCTCGGCCGGCTCGGGTTCCTCGCCGGCGGATCCATCGACGAGCTCGACGGCCTCCTTGCGGAGATCGCCGCGGGCCGGTGCACGACGGAGGAGCGGACCCTGCTCGAGGCGCACGTCCATCGGAAGGGCGTTCCCGACCTCGATGCGCTCGCGTTGAACGACGTGGTCGTCGCGCGCGGCCGCGAGGTGCGGTCGATCCACATCGGCGTGACGATCGACGGCGCGCCGTTCACGACCTACTGGTCCGATGGTCTCATCGTGGCAACGGCAACCGGGAGCACGGCATACGGCATGTCCGTGGGCGGGCCACTGATCATCCCGTCGTCGCGGGCGATGATGATCGTGCCGATCGCGCCGCATCTGTCGTTTCCGAACGCCGTCGTGCTCGACGTGGATCAAACCATCGCGCTGGAGGTCCTCGACGAGCCGGCGCGCCTCTCGCTCGACGGGCAGGAGGAGCACGACCTGCACGTCGGCGATCGGATCGACGTGCGCCGCGCGAAGCCGGTGGCGCGGTTCGTGCGCACCGCCACGATGCGTCCCTTCCTCACGCTCCTGCGCAAGAAGATCCTCAAGGAAGAGGGCGGGCCGGTCTGATGGCGCTCGACCCGCAGGTGGCCGTCGCCGCGATCCGGGCGAAGACGACGCTCCAGCCGCAGGTGGCGATCGTCCTCGGGTCCGGCCTCGGCCGGCTCGCCGACGAGGTCACCGGCGCGACGCGCATCCCCTACGCCGAGATCCCCGGCTGGGAGCGCAGCACCGCACCCGGGCATTCGGGCGAGCTGGTCGTCGGCGCTCTCGCTGGGAAGACCGTGGCGGTCATGAAGGGCCGCCTCCATTACTACGAGGGCTACGACATGAACGCGGTCGCGTTCCCGGTCCGGGTGTTCAAAGCGTGGGGGATCGACACGATCATCCTCACCAACGCGTGCGGTGGCCTCAACCCGAAGTTCAAGGCCGGCGACCTCATGCTGCTCGAGGATCACATCAACTTCATGCCGGCGAACCCCTTGCGCGGTCCGAATGACGAGCAGCTCGGTCCGCGGTTCCCCGACATGGTCGGGACGTACACCGAGGAGCTCCGGGCGATGGCGAAGGCCGTGGACCCGGATCTGCGCGAGGGCATCTACGTCGCGGTCCCGGGTCCGAACTTCGAGACGCCCGCGGAGCTGCGGATGCTGCGCAACTTCGGGGCGGACGCCGTGGGGATGAGCACCGTGCCCGAGGTCATCGCCGCGCGTCACCTCGGAATGCGGATCCTCGCGATCGCGACTGTGACGGACATGGCCACCGGGATCCCCGGGCAGATCGAGCATGTGACCGGCGAGCAGGTGCTCGAGGTCGCGAACCGGGCCGGCGCGCGGCTCGGTGCCCTGGTCAAAGGCGTGGTCGCGAAGCTCTAGCCGATGCGAACGGTCGAGCTCGTCGAGCGGAAGCGCGACGGCGGGCGGCTCACCGCTGCCGAGATCGCCTTCCTGGTCGACGGCTACACGAAGGGTGACATCCCCGACTACCAGATGGCCGCGTTCTGCATGGCGGTCGTCTGGCGCGGCATGGACATGCGCGAGACGGCGGACCTGACCGCGGCGATGGTCGCGACCGGCGAGCGCCTCGATCTGCGCCGCTTCGGCCGGGTCGTGGACAAGCACTCCACCGGAGGCGTGGGGG
>DASUSA010000143.1:0-2752 GCA_036375335.1 Candidatus Limnocylindria bacterium | reverse complement strand
AGGTCGATGCATATGTGCTCATCGAGCGCGGCATCGGCGACGACTGCGCAAGCTCGACCGTGCCGGTGATCTGCGGCGTCGAGGCGCTCGCAGCGCGACTGCGTTCAGCGGCACCGCGCTCCGAGACATCCGCGCGTCACGTGCAGGCCGTCGCCGATGCGCTCACGAGGCCGTTGGCGGTCGCGAGCTAGCGACCATCGGCGTCCGCATCGGATGCGGACCTAGCATTCGGAGCGTGAGCGGCACTCGCGTCGTGCTCGTCGAAGATGATCCGTCGGTGGCCGAGCTCGTGACCCTCTATCTCAAGAACGCCGGATTCGTCGTGGAGCACTGCGCGACCGCAGCTGATGCGCGCGCCGCATTCGCGCTCGGTGCCCCGGCGTGCGTGGTGCTGGACCTGGGCCTTCCGGACGCCGACGGGCTCGAGCTCTTCGCCGAGCTCCGGCGGATCCATGACTCCCCGGTCGTCGCGCTCACCGCGCGGGCCGAGGATGTCCAGACGGTGGCCGGGCTCGACGCCGGGCTCGATGACTACCTCACCAAACCGTTCAACCCGCGTGAGCTCGTGGCGCGCGTCAACGCGGTGATACGCCGCGCCACCGGCAGCGGCGGGACGCGGCCGCTCGTGATCGGCAACCTCGTGCTCGATCCGGCGAGACACGAGGTCGTCGTCGACGGGCAATCAGTCGCGCTCCGGGCGAAGGAGTTCGAGCTGCTCGAGGCGTTCTGCCGCCAACCGGGCATCGTGCTCACGCGCGACAAGCTCCTCGAGAACGTCTGGGGCTTCGCGTACCCCGGCGAGACGCGAACGGTCGACGTCCACGTGAAGCAGCTCCGCGACAAGCTCGCCGCGGCGAGCGCGAAGATCGAGACCGTGTGGGGCGTGGGATACAAGCTCGTCCCGCCCGCCTGAGCTGACCGTGGATCCGTTGCGCAGCGTCGCCGGGCGTCTGTTCCTGTCCTATCTCGCCGTGGTCGCGATCGGCCTGCTCGTGGCGGGCATCGCGATCGGCGGCCTGCTGTTCAAGTACGAGAACGACGTCACGCGAATCCGGCTGCAGGAGCTGGCCGCGCCGTTCCAGACCGCCGTGCAGACCGCCGTCCGCAACGGCCAGCAACCCCGGGACGCGATCGCGAGCCTCGCGGAGCAGGTCCAGGCGGCGAATGCGCGCCTGCTCATCGTGAGCCCGGGAAACAACCCGACCGCGAACAACGTGCAGCGGCGCGTGCTCATCGACAGCGACGGCACGCTCGTGAACACCAGACTGCCGGCCACCGACGCCGCGGGCATCGGCGAGCTCACCGACCCGGACGGGACCGTGTGGATCTTCGTGCAGCAGCAGCTGCGCGTGGCGGCCCTCGGCGCCGGCGGGCAGGGCTTCATCGTCGTCGCGCGGCCGCGCGCGGTGTTCGCCGACGTCGTTCGGGCACTCCTGCCGTCGCTCGTGATCGCCGGCCTCATCGCCGCCGGCTTCGCGCTCGTCGTGGCCGGACTCCTCGCGCGCACGATCACCTCGCCGCTCCGTCGCCTCGTGGCCGGCGTCCGGGCGTTCGGCTCGGATCAGACAGCGCGCGTGCCGGTGAGCGGGCCGACCGAGGTCCAAGAATTGGGCGGGGCGTTCAACGACATGGCCGGCGAGATCGAACGCGCGCGAGCGAGCGAGCAGGAATTCCTCGCGGACATCTCACACGAGCTCCGCACACCGCTCACCTCCATTCATGGATTCGCGCAGGCGATCGCCGAGGGCGAAGCCCGCGGTGACGGGGTGGCTCGCGCGGCGGAGATCATCCAACGTGAAGCGCGCCGGCTCGTGCGGATGGTCGAAGGACTGCTGCAAGTGGCGAAGCTCGAGGCAGGCGTGCAGCGCCTTGCGCGCGAGCAGGTCGCGGCCGCCGACCTGCTGCGTTCGGCCGTCGCCGCGCTCGACGTGCAAGCGCGCGAAGCTGGCGTGTCGTTCGACGTCGTCGCGGAGCCGCTCGCGGTGATGGGCGATCCCGACCGGCTCTCGCAGCTCTTCATCAACGTCCTCGACAACGCGGTGAAGCACTCGCCACGAGGCGCCACCGTCAGCGTGAACGGCGCGCACATCAACGGCGAGGTCGTAGTGCGCGTGCGCGATCGCGGCGCGGGGCTTCCACCGGGCGCTGAGCGGAAGCTCTTCGGACGTTTCTGGCGCGGCGATGACGCGGCCGCTCACGCCGGCGCGGGCCTCGGTCTTGCGATCGCGCAGGCGATCGCGCAGGCCCATGGCGGCTCCATCGATGCGCGCAACGCGCCAGACGGCGGCGCCGAATTCGCGATCCACCTCCCGGCCGCTGCCTAGACTCCGCGGATGTTCGGGGGAACGGTCCGCGGCAAGACGGCGACGCTCCGCGTCCCAGCCGACGCGGATCTCGACGCCCACCAGCGCTGGGCCGCCGACATGCGCGTTCGCCGGGCCGGTCCGATCGGACGCTGGCACGAGCCGGCCGCGAGGGCGACCTGGAAGGAACGGTGGACCGAACAGGCGAAGGACAAGACGAGCGTGCTGTGGTCCATCGGCGTCGGCGAGGCGCTCGTGGGCTACGCCCGCGTCCGCTTCGAAGGCGCGCCGCTCGCCGAGGTGCTCCTGCTCGATCAGTTCGTCATTGATCCGGATCACTCTCGCAAGGGCTACGGCTTCGACGCGGCGCTCGCCCTGCACCGCTGGGCATTCGACTTCATGCACCTGCGCATGAGCGTCACCGACCGCATCGCGGCGGACGACCTCGG
>DASUSA010000142.1:0-8333 GCA_036375335.1 Candidatus Limnocylindria bacterium | reverse complement strand
TCGATCCGGGCTTCGTCATCAATCCCGAGGGCGTCCGCAACCAGGTCGAGGGCGGGATCCAGCAGTCCGCGAGCTGGACGATCTTCGAGGAGCTCCGGCACCGCGACGGCCGGATCGCGCCGACGAACTGGGACACCTATCCGATCGCGACGTTCCGGGACGCGCCGGAGCGTATCGACGTCCTCGTGGCGGGCGACCCGTCGCAGCTCTCGACCGGCGTCGGCGAGCCCGGTGCCGTGCCGACCGCCGCGGCGATCGCGAACGCGGTGTTCGCGGCGTGCGGAGCGCGCGTCCGCGAGCTGCCGCTCCGGCCGGAGCGCGTACGTCAGGCGATCGCTGCCGGGTCCGCCCGCACGCGCGGCTGAGCTCCTCGGTTACACGGTCAATCGGCGCAACATGCGTCGGTAGACTCGCGCCATGACCGAGGAGCGCAAGCTGGTGACGGTCCTGTTCGCCGACATCGTGGGCTCGACCGCGATCGGCGCGAGCCACGATCCGGAGGTCGTGCGCCGCACGCTCTCCCGCGCGTTCAGCGAGGTACGCAAGGTCCTCGAGACGCACGGCGGTACCGTCGAGAAGTTCATTGGGGACGCCGTGTTCGCGATCTTCGGCGTCCCCAAAGCCCACGACGACGACGCGGATCGGGGGGTCCGGGCCGCGTTCGCGCTTCGGGACCGAATCGCCGCGCTGAACGCCGACAACCGGTTCGCCCTCGAGCTGCGCATCGGGGTGAATAGCGGCCAGGTCGTCACTGGAGATACCGGCGAAACCCTCGTGACCGGCGAAGCCGTTAACGCCGGCGCTCGGCTCCAAAGCGCGGCGGCACCCGGTGAGATCCTCGTCGGGGCGCTCACCCACGAGCTCACCGAGGGAGCGGTGCGTTACGGACCGCGGCGCGAGATTGACGCGAAAGGACTCGGCCGCCTGCCGGTCTGGCCCGCGACCGAGCTCGCTTCGGCGCTTCCGTCGCAGCATCGAGGCATTACGGGACTGCGAGCGCCGCTCATCGGCCGGGACGACGAGCTCAGGCTCTTGGTCGATTCGCATCGCAAGGTCGCGACCGAGCAGCGCGCAGCGCTCGTGACGGTGTATGGCAACGCGGGCGTCGGCAAGTCGCGGTTGGTCGCCGAATTCGTCGAGGCCATCGGCACGGACCGGGTGCGGCGCGGACGCTGCCTGCCCTATGGCGAGGGCATCACGTTCTGGCCGATCGTCGAGATCCTCCAGGCGGATGCCGGCATCACGGCGCTGGACTCGCATGCGGATGCGACGATCAAGCTGCGGTCCGCCGTGCTCGCGACCTTCGGCGAGGCCTCGGACGACGCGGATGCCGTGGCCCGGCGCCTCAGCGTCCTCGCTGGGACGGCGAGCCGGGAGGCGGTGCTGCCGGACATGCCCTCCGAAACGATGCCCCAGGAGCTCCAATGGGGCATCCGCCGCTATCTCGAGAAGCGCGCGGCAGCGGCGCCGCTGGTCCTGATCTTCGATGACATCCACAGGGCTGAGGGCGCACTGCTCGACCTGATCGAACATCTTGCCGAGTGGTCCCGGGCCCCGCTCTTCCTCCTCTGTATGGCTCGGCCGGATCTACGCGAACTCCGCGCGGGTTGGGGCGGTGGCCTGATGAACGCGTCGGCGATCCGGCTCGAGCCCCTGACCGATGAGGAAGCAGCGCGCCTGATCGGCGAGCTGCTGGCTATCGATGCGCTTCCCGAACGGCTCCGACAGCAGGTCATCACGCGGTCCGAGGGCAACCCGCTCTACGTCGAGGAGTTTCTGCGCATGCTCATCGACGGCGGGCACGTGACGAAGCGCGATGGACGGTTCGTCGCGGCCTCGTCACTCGAAACCCTCGTCGTGCCCGCCACGCTCCAGGGACTCATCGCAGCGCGGCTCGACACAGCGCCCTCGGCCGTGAAACGCGCCCTGCAACGCGGGGCCATCGTCGGAAAGGTGTTCTGGCCCGAGGCCGTCCTCGCTCAGGGCCCGATCGACGGACGGATCGACGAGCTGCTCCGGAACGCGGCTCGGCGAGATCTGGTGAGTGAGCTCGACGAGCGTGGGCTCGGCGGCGGCCGCGCCTGGACGTTCAAACACATCCTCATCCGCGACGTTGCGTACGATGCCATCCCGAAGACCGAACGGGCCGCCGGACATGGAGCGTTCGGGCGCTGGCTTGAGGAAACGGCTGGCGCGCGCGTGGACGAGTACGCCGAGATCATCGCGTACCACGCCGAGCAGGCATTCGAGCTTGCGCGGGAGCTCGGCGATGAGCCGCTGGAGCAGCTCGGGCGCACCGCCTACGGGCACCTCATGAGGACCGCTACGCGGGCGAAAGAGCGAGGCGATCTGGCGGCCGCGTTCGCGTTCTTCCGCCGCGCGCTCGCGATCGCCGAGGCGATCGACCTGCCCGCGGCTGAACAGCTGACCACCCGGGCACACGTGGCCGTCGCCCGAGCGGCGGTCGAGGGACCGCAGGACGTGTTGGGGGAGATCGCCACGCTGGTGGCCGAGCTGCGTCTGATCGCGCCGACCTCCGTCTTCGTCGACCTGTTGCAGCAGCTCTCGTACGACCGCGCCGACAAGGACGTCGCGAGCGCGGCCGCGCTGGATCGCGAGGCCGTCGCGGCGGCCCGTGCGATCGGCGACCCGGACACGCTCGTACGCGCCATCTTTCGATCGCAGTGGGTGCCCTGGGTGGCGGGCGATCTCGTTGCGGAGCGCGCCTTGCTGCTCGAGGCGCTGCAACTCTCCGAATCGACCGGTGCGACCCGCCACCTGAGCGAGGTGCTCGGGGGGCTCGCGGGCGGAGCCGCAATGCGCGGCGATCTGGTCGAGGCGGTCGAATATGCGGGCCGCTCGAACGAACGGGCGATCGCAAGCGGCTCATCGCTCCAGCGATGCCGGGCCAGTACGGCAATGGCGTGGAGCGCGTACTGGCGTGGCGACGTGCCCGCCGCGATCGCCCTTGCCCGCGGGGGGGTCGGATTCGCGATCGATGCCGGGGTGCGCCTGTTGATCGCCACGCACCACATGACCCTCGGCGAGCTCCTTGACCTCGCGGGCGAGCTGCCCGAGGCGCGCGCCGAGGACGAACGCGCGATCGACGGGCTGGCTGGCGATCCGTGGACGGGCCAGCGGGCGGAGGCGCGGACGCGATTGGTCAAGACCCTCATCAGCCTCGGCGACCGGCCCGAAGCTCGCCGACAGGCCGAGCTCGCCCGCGCCGAGGTGCTGGAGGACGACGTGTACACACTGACGACGTCGGCGGCGGCCCTCGCGGCAGTGTGTGCCGCCGAGGGCAATGCGGTCGAGGCGGAGCAGCTGTTCCGGCAAGCACTGGAGACGATCGGTCGAACGGGGTACGTCCTCCTGCGGATGGACCTGAGCCGTGACTTCGCCAGTTTCCTCATCGATCGAGGGCGGCCCAGCGAGGCCCGGCCGCTCCTCGAGGCGGTGCGGAGGTTCTATGACACGCCCGTGACGCCGTTGCCGCTCGCGGAGGTCGAGGCGCTGTTGCAGCGGTGCGCGGCGGTGCCGCGTTGACCGCTGTCGCAAGCCGCGTTGTCCGCGCACCGCGTGGCGCAGGGCTGTCGGCACTGGCGTGGCCGCAGGAAGCGGCGTTCCGGATGATCCAGAACAACCTCGACCCCGACGTTGCCGAACGCCCGGACGAGCTCATCGTCTACGGCGGCACCGGGCGCGCCGCGCGTTCGTGGCAAGCGTTCGACACCATCCTCGCGACGTTGAAGCGCCTGAAGGACGACGAGACCCTGCTCGTGCAATCGGGGAAGGCGGTCGGGGTCTTCCGCACGCATGAGTGGGCCCCGCGGGTCCTCATCTCGAACGCGATGCTCGTGCCGAAGTGGGCGACGTGGGACGAGTTCCGGGCGCTCGAGGCGATGGGCTTGACGATGTACGGGCAGATGACCGCGGGGTCCTGGATCTACATCGGGACCCAGGGCATCCTGCAGGGGACCTACGAGACCTTCGCGGCGGTCGCTCGCACGCACTTCGACGGGACCCTCGACGGGCGGCTCGTCGTCACCGCGGGTCTCGGCGGGATGGGCGGTGCGCAGCCGCTCGCGATCACGATGAACGGCGGCGTCGCGCTCGTCGTCGAGGTGGATCCGACGCGTGCCGAGCGCCGGCTGAAGCAGGGCTTCCTCGACGAGGTCACCGACTCCCTCGACGACGCGCTCGCGCGGATCGAGGGCTACCTCGGCTCACACACGCCGCGGTCGATCGGTCTGGTCGCGAACGCGGCCGCGATCCTGCCCGAGCTCGTACGCCGCGGCGTGCGGGTCGACGTCGTCACCGACCAGACCTCCGCGCACGACCCGCTCGAGGGCTACGTGCCCGACGTCCGGCACGCCGGCGTGCTCCGGATCAACGACCCGGCGGGGTACATCGAGGCGTCGCGCGCGTCGATCGCGAAGCAGTGCGAGGCCATCGTCGCGCTGATGGACCGCGGCAGTGTCGCCTTCGACTACGGCAATAACCTGCGCGGCGAGGCGAAGACCGCCGGCTACGCCCGGGCGTTCGACTACCCGGGCTTCGTTCCCGCATACATCCGCCCGCTGTTCGAGCGCGGCAAGGGTCCGTTCCGCTGGGTGGCGCTCTCGGGTGATCCGAAAGACATCCTCGCCACCGACCGGGCGGTCCTCGATCTGTTCCCGGAGAACCGGACCCTCGCCCGCTGGATCGAGCTCGCGGAGACGCGCGTGCCGTTCCAAGGGCTGCCGGCGCGGGTGTGCTGGCTCGGATACGGGGAGCGCGCGGAGTTCGGCGCGCGCATCGACGACATGGTCCGCACGGGAACGCTCGGCGCGCCGATCGTCATCGGCCGCGACCACCTCGATTCAGGTTCGGTCGCGTCACCGAACCGCGAGACCGAGGGGATGCGCGACGGGAGCGATGCGATCGCCGACTGGCCGATCCTCAACGCGCTCGTGAACACCGCCGCGGGTGCGACCTGGGTGTCGGTGCACCACGGCGGCGGCGTCGGGATCGGCAACTCGATCCACGCGGGCATGGTCGCTGTCGCCGACGGGACCGCCCTCGGACGCCGGAAGCTCGAACGGGTGCTCACGACCGATCCGGGCACCGGCGTCATGCGTCATGCCGACGCCGGCTACCCGGATGCGATCACGTTCGCGAAGGAAAAGGGAGTGGACCTCCCGAGCGTCTAATCCGCGGTGGCCCGGGAGATCGGCAATCGCAGGGTGAAGGTGCTCCCAGCGCCGAGCCGCGAGTCCACCGTCAACGTGCCGCCGTGCTGCTCCACGATCCGCCTGACCGACCAGAGGCCGACGCCGCTACCTGGGAGGTCGGTGGCGTTGGACCCACGCCGGAAGCGCGCGAAGATCGCGTCGTGGTCCTCCGGCGGGATCCCGAGGCCCTGGTCGGTGACCGTCACGACCGCGTCCCGCCGTTCGCCTGAGCGATCCTCGGTGACGGTGGCCTCGATCCGGCCACCGTGTGGGCTGAATTTCACCGCGTTGCTGACGAGGTTGTCCACCGATCGCTCGATCCGATCGCGATCCCACTCGCCGATGAGCGAATCGATGCCCGGTCCAAGGACGATCTCGTGTCGGTCGCTCCCGACCTGATAGCCGTGCAGGACGGCCTTCACCAGCGCCACGAGGTCGACCGGCTCCAGATGCAATGTGGAGGCCTCAGCGCCATCGCGTCGCGCAAGATCCATCAGCTCGTCCACCCGCAGGGCTCCCCGGCGCAGGGCGCCTTCGATGGACGCCAGCCGGCTCTCGATCTGCGTGACATCCAGCCGGCCCCTCGCGGCCTGATGCCGCAGCAGCTGGGCGATCGCCGTCGCGGTGGCCAGCGGGCTCTTCAGATCGTGGCCGAGCGTCGCGAAGAATGCCTCCCGCTCGCTCGACGCAAGCGCGCGCTCCTCCTCGAGGGCGACCTCGGCGGTACGCCGAGCGACCTCGTGCTCGTTGAGCGTGGTGAGGGCGATGAACACCGCGCCGTCGAGGGCGTCGTGCAGCAGGAGCTCGGCTCCGAGGACGTCGGTGGTCGGCGATCGGTCGGAGACGTACGCGCGAATCGCGCGCCCGATCTCCTGACGCAGGAGCCGGAACTCGATCGCCACGCTCGGCGCGGTGAACCCCTGCTCGAATCGCACCCGAGCGTGGCTGTTGGCTGCTGCGAGCACGTCGGGATCCTCGAGCGGGACGCCCGCGCTCCGCGATGGATGGCTGTACTTCGTCAGGAGCCGAACGAGGGCGTCGAACAACTCGGGGATGTGGTCGGCCACCGCCTTCTCGGACCGGGCCTGGTGGAACGGCTGATCGGCCGCGGCGTCGAGCCAGCGGACGAGGATCTCGTCGCGCCGCTCGGACAGCAGGTTCACGACCCACGAGAGATCGGCATCCTGGGTGATGTCTTCGACCCGCGTCGCCACGTCGGATTCGGCAGGTACGGGCGGCACCGTCATGAGGTCCTCGGCCATCGGCGTTCTCCTATGCAACGCGCGCGCCCGCGCAGCAGGCCGATGGTCGCACCACCCACGGGGTAGCGGAAAGCGCCCGAGCGTTTGTTCGCTCGGACGCCCACCGGACCGCGATGCAGGCGGTCTACTTCTTGAGCGCTAGCACCAGCTCATCGAGCCGCTCGTAGCTCTCGCGGGCGCCCGACTCCATGCCGCTGTTGACCATGCCCTCCAGATCCTCCTTGGACGCGAACTGGTTGTGGACGGTGAGCAGCGTCCGACCGTCGCGCTCGGTCAGGGTCACCGTCTCGATCGAGATGTGTCCGGGGAGCGGCTCGTATTCGAACGTCCACACGATGCGCTCCGAGGGGACGACCTCGCGGAACTCGCCGCGGAACGCGTGCTCGCCGCCGTCGGCCCCGATGTTGCGCATCCGCCACTTGCCGCCCGGCCGGGCGTCCATCTCGTCGACGACGGTCCGGTACTTTCGCGGTCCCCACCACCGTGACAGCAGCGCGGGGTCGGTCATCGCTTTGAATACGAGCTCGCGCGGGGCATCGAACTCGCGCGTGAGCCGGAGCTCGGTGTCGGACACGCGAGTGATCACCAGGTCGGACTTATTTGCGGTGGCCATCAGATCTCCCCTTTTTCTGTTGTAGGTCGCGCAGCACGTCGTCGAGCTGTTCGAAGCGCTCACCCCAGAGCCTGCGGTACCCCTCCAGCCAGTCGTCGAGCTCCTTGAGTCCCTCGGCCCGCAGGCCGTAGATGCGCTGCTGGGCGACCGGACGGACCTGCACGAGTCCGGCGTCGCTCAGGACGCGCAGGTGCTTCGACACCTGCGGCTGGCGCATCCGAAGGCGCTCCGCGATCCCACCGACCGGCAGCGGCCGGTCACGGAGGAGCTCGACGATCTGGAGCCGGTTCGGCTCCGCGAGGGCGCTGAACGTGGCGTTCATTGGCCTGTGTATACGCCTACAGGAATATTCCTGTCAAGGCATATCAGTGCCAAATTGGCTGCTGGTCAGGCGACCCGGGCGTCGCCCTGGAACACCGCCCATACGCGCCAGAGGGCGCGCGCGTCTGACAACGGGTCGCCGTGGACGAGGACGATGTCGGCCGGCATCCCCACCCCGATCCGGCCGGCGTGATCGTCGCCGAGCAGCTCGCCGCCGGCGCGGGTCGCGGCGACCAGCGCTTCGCGGGGCGTGAGCCCTGCCGCGACCAGGAGCTCGACCTCCCAGGCGAGGTGGCCGGCGCGCACGGAGCCCCCGCCGAAATCGGAGCCGGTCGCGATCCGTACGCCGGCCCGTTTCGCCGCCGCGACGGCGGCGTACGCGCCCTCCTTGCGCTTCGCGATGCGCTCGGCGCTCTCGGCCGTGGTGAATCGCTCGATCGTGGTCGTGCGCGCGAACGACTCCCATGAGGCGAACACCGAAAGCGTCGAGGTGAGCGTCACGTCGTTCTGCTTCATCGTTCGGGCGATGTCGTCGTCGAGCTCCATGCCGTGCTCGATCGAATCCACGCCTGCCGTGGCCGCGACGCGCGCGCCGTCGAGATACCCGGAGTGGCAGGCCACGCGCGCGCCGCGCGCGTGGACCGCCTTGGTCATCGCCGTCATCGCGGGCACGCCGAACGGGGACTCCTTCGCGCCGCCCGGCGCGTCCATGTAGATCTTGACGAAGTCCGTGCCGAGATCCAGTTGATGGAGCGCCGCCGCGGTCAGGCCGTCGTCGTCGGTGGTCACGAACAGACCGGGGGAGCCGGTCTTCCCGATCCAGGTCCCCGCGACGCGGATGTACGGAGTGCCGGCTTTGCCGTTCAGCTCCTCGCGGACGTCGAGCGAGATCGGCCGGCCCTCGGCGCTGGGCGCGCCGACGTC
>DASUSA010000141.1:0-2125 GCA_036375335.1 Candidatus Limnocylindria bacterium | reverse complement strand
CGCGATCGCGATGGGCGATCCACTCGGCGAGCAGCTCGTCGCAGCCCTTGCCCTCGCTCACCTGGCCGAGATAGAGGACGTACGGCCCAGCGATCCCATGCCCGGCCCGGAACGCGGCGATGTCGGCGGCAGGCGGGTCGCCGAGCGCGTACCCAAGCACCTCGTCGGGGACCTGCTCGTTGTGGAACCGCGCGTGGACCATCGCGCGCTCCTCGGGTGTGAGGTAGCCGATGGCGCGGGGCAGGTGGAACAGCGCCCGATAGGGGGCCAGGCGCAGCGGGTACTCGTCGTGGGCGGTCGAGATGAGGGCGGCCCGCTCAGGCACGATCGGCAACCCGAGCGCGGTCGGCGCGTAGATGTAGGTGTAGAAGAGGATCGCGTCGTACTCGCCGCCGTGACCGTGAAGGAACTCCAGCAGCTCCGGCGCGACCGGACCCTGATGCTCGGGCCACGCGAGCTCGTCGCGGACGTGGTGGTCCTCCTCGAGAACCCGATGCTCGAACGCTTTGAACGCCGGATCGCGTCCCGCGGTCACCGCGAAGCGCCGCACGAGCAGGCCGTCGAGGAAGTCGTTGCCCGCGCGGTAGTACGGCGCCCAGGTCCAGTAGTCGAGCGCCGTCGTGGTCGCGACCTCGACCGTGTGCCGTTGGGCGAGGCGTTGGGCGACGAGGCGCGCGTGCTGCTCGGATCCGCCGACGACCTCGGCGCCGTAGCGCTGGACGACCAGCAGGAGCCGCCGGCCGGTCACTTGAGCCCGATGAGGTAGCGCATCGCGTTGCGCTCCGGCGAGAGGAGCCGCCGGAGGATGCCGACCTGGCGGACGCAGCGCGCGTAGAGCTCCGGCCGCTGGATCTCGCGCATCGCGCGGGCGAGACCGGCGGTATCGCGGGCCACCATGCCGGCGCCCTCGTAGAGCCGGAAGCCCGGCGTGTCCGAGAAGATGCACGGCAGCCCGGCCCAGATCGCCTGGGTCACGACCGCGCTCTGGAACACGTCCTCGTAGAACAGGACGACGCAGTCCGAGGCCACGACGTACTGGCCCATCGTCTCGTAGTCGGTGTTGAGGATCACGTTCGGGTGCGTCGCGGCCACGTCCGCGACCTCCTGGAAGTAGCCGCGCTCCCACTGGGACTCGGTCCCCGAGAGCACGAGGATGGCGTCGTCCGGCAGCGCCTCGATCACCTCGATGTACCGCTTGCGCTTGAAGAAGAACCCCGGCGACACGAACACGAATTTGTCCGCGGGCACCCCGAGGCGCTCGCGCAGCGCGCGCTTCTCGGTCTCGTTCTTCGGCAGCGCGGTGTCCTCGAGCGGCATCACCACCAGCGGCACGAGGTCGCGCTTGCGCGCGTCGCGGGTGAGCAGGCCGACCCAGAAGTTCGAGCGGTGCGAGTGGACGAGGATCCGCGCCGGCAGCCAGCCCATGAGCCCGAGGATCGCGCGGTACGCGAGGAACCAGCCGGCGATGCGCGCCGCGACCGACAGCGCGCGGAGCCACTCGAGGTACCACGCGTAGCTCGGCCGGTAATGGAGGGCGTGGGAGAGCTTGCGGTAGTGATGGAACTTTTCGGGCTCGATCTCGTGCATCGACACGACCGACGGGATCCCGCGCAGGCGCAGCCGCGCGAGCGCCCGGACGAACGGGATGTCGCTGTAGATCCCGGCCTCGTGCTCGAAGATCACCGCGTCGGTCCCCTTGGCGATGTAGCGCAGCTTCTGCGCAAGGTCGGGGGCGTCGAGGTGCTTCGTGCCGACGAACGTCGCGCGGTGGCCGGCCGCCCGGAGACCGTCGCACACCGCGAGGGCGTAGTGATGGATGCCCGACCGGCGGTCGCTCGACACGACCGCGAGCTCACGCGACCGGTAGGCCGGCAGCTCCCAGCTGGCCAGCGCGAGCGCGCGCTCCAGATCGTCACCGACGGCCTCGGGCGTGAACGCGAGGAGCTGCCGGTGGCCGCGGGCGATCAGGTCCTTGCGCAGCGCCGCGTCGCGGACGGTCCGCTCGAGCGCCGCCGCGACGGTGTCGGGGTCGGTGCCCGAAAGCAGGATCCCGGCATCGCCGAGGGTGTCGGGGATCGCGCCGGCGTCGCTCGCGACCACCGGCAGGTCAGATCGCATCGCCTCG
>DASUSA010000140.1:0-11645 GCA_036375335.1 Candidatus Limnocylindria bacterium | reverse complement strand
GGCATGAGGCCCATGAACACCATCGTGTAGACGCTCATGACGCGGCCGCGAAGGTGATCGGGCGAGCGCGTCTGCAGGAGGCCGTTGGCCATCCCGAGGAACACCATCGTCGAGAATCCGAGCAGCACGAGGGACGGCAGTGACAGAACGAGCGAGCGCTGGAGCGTGAACGCGACGAGGAAGACCCCGAACGCGATGGCCGCGCCGATCAGCACCGCACCTCGCCGGCGCAGCCCTCCGAGCGCCGACGTCGCGAGCGCGCCGCCCAGCGCGCCGACGCCCGAGGCCGCAAGCATCCACGAGAGCTCGACGGCGCCGACCTGCAGGACCTCGTGCGCCACCGCGGGCAGCAGCTGGATGTACGGTCGCGCGAACAGCGCGGTGGCGGCGGCGAGGATGACGATCCACCGGACGACGACGTCCTGGCGGATGTAGGCGAGGCCCTCGCGGATCGAATCGAGCATCGAGACCTCGCCGCTCTTGCCGATGATCGGCACCGGTCGCATGCGCAGCAGCGCGACGACCACGGCCAGGTACGAGATCGCGTTGATGTAGAACAGCAGACCGGCGCCGAACGTCGGCCGGTTCGCGAATGGCGCGTAGATCAGACCGCCGATGACCGGTCCGATGATCTGCGGCCCGTTGAACGCGGCCGAGTTGAGCCCGATCGCGCTCATCAGGTCGCGCTCGGGCACGAGGCGCGGGACCATCGACTGCCGGGTCGGCGCGTCGAAGGCGAAGATCGTCGAATTCAACGCTCCGAGCAGGAGGATCTCGACGATGTTGATCCGATCGGTGATCGCGAGCGTCGCGAGGATCGCCGCCGTCACCGCCGCGGAGGATTGCGTGACCAGCAGGAGCCGCCGCCGGTCGGTGCGGTCGGCGAGCGCGCCGCCGAACAGGCCGAGGGTCAGTCCAGGGATCGCGCGGGCAAGCCCGACCAGGCCCAGGTAGAGCGGGGCGAGCTGCGGGACGCCATCCCGCACGGCGAGGAGCACGACGAGGTAGCCCTGCCCGAACATCTGCATCCACGTCCCGACGTTCGAGACGAGCAGGCCGAACCAGAACAGCCGGAAGTCGCGATAGCGCAGCGCGGCGATGGCCGACGTGCGCCCGGGCTCCAGGTCCGCGGCGAGGTCGGTCGCGGGCCCCTCGAGCTCCTCGGCGAGGTCATCCCGCTCCTGGTCAACGCTCACTGCGAGAGTGCATGGGAGTCGAACCCACCACGGAACGTGCAACGCCCCGTCAACGGTTTTGAAGACCGCGGCCTGCACCGGCAGACGCGCACTCTCATCGGCATTTGCTGAGGAAACTCTAGCCGTCGGCGCCGTCGCGCATCTCGATGACGGCCCCGTCATACCGGATGATCACGCGCTTCATAGCGTGGACCAGAACATGGATCACCCTGCTTAGCCTTGCGCAGCCTCGCCTGAAGCAACGCGCCCTCGTGGTCGCCGCGCTGCTGGTCGCGCTCGGCTATCCGCTCGTGTTCGCGCTCAACGGGGCTGGGATCGAGGTGCAGCTGCCGTTCGCGATCATTCCGGTGGGCCTCGCCGCGTGGGTCTTCCGCCGGCGCACCGCTCTGGTCGTGTTCGCCATCGAGGTGGTCGCGCTGAGCGCGATCCTCCGGATCCGCGACCGCGCAACCGGGTGGCCGATCCTCGACAGGGGCGGGATCCTCACGGCGCTGCTCATCGTCGTGGTCGCCCTGTCGATCGGCTTTCTGCGACGGCTGCGCGATGACCTTGCCGAACGGGCGAGCGAGGCCGAGGCGTTGACCGAGGCCACGGCCGCGCTGGTCGCGGGCGCCGCGGCGCGCGAAACGCTGCAGGGAATCCTCAAGGCCGCGATCGGTGCCGTGCCGTCGGTCGTGGCGGCGTTCATCGCGTCCGACGCGAGCGGCGAGCAGCTCCACGTGGCGGCGACGCTCGGCGGGCCCCAGGAGTACCTCGGCCGCCCCTATCCGGTCACCACCGGCGTGACCGGCCGCGCCTGGCGCACCGGTGAGATCCAACGGGTCGCCGACGTCCTGAAGGACGCGGAGTACATCGGGAAGCGTCACACGTCGCTGTGCGCGCTGGCCGTGCCGATCATCCGCGAGGGCCGGACCCGCGGGGTCCTGTACTTCGAACGCGCGGCCGAGGAGCCGTACACCGAGCGCGACGTACGGATCCTGCGCGCGCTGGCCGGGTACGCCTGGATCGCGCTCCGCAGCGAAGAGGGGACCCAGGCGCTGGGGATCGCCACCGACCGCTTCGCTGCCGCATTCGCCGCCGCTCCGTCAGGTCTGATCATCAGCAAGCTGACCGACGGCAAGATCGTCGATGCGAACGACGCCTTCCTGACCTTGACCGCGCGCGGCCGGGCAGCGGTCATCGGGCGCACGACCGGCGAGCTCGGCCTCATCGACGCGGAGAGCGGTGCAGAGATCGGGAAGCAGTTCGCGCGCGACCGTCGGCTGACCGGTCTCACCGTGCAGACCGAACGGCTCAGCGGCGGCACCCGCCACTTCCTGGTGTCCGCGGAGACCGTCGATATCGGCGGCGAGGCGCACGTCGTGACCTCGGCGACCGACATCACCAATGCGAAGCGGGCGGCGATCGAGAGCGAGCGGCTCGCCCTCTACGACGTGTTGACCGGCCTTCCCAACCGCAACCTCTTCGCGCGGCAGGTGGCTGACGCGTTGCGCGGCGCTGCGCCGACGGGCCGGCCGGTCGCCGTGCTGCTCATCGACCTCGACCACTTCAAGGACGTCAACGACACGTTCGGCCACGGCTTCGGCGACCTCGTGCTTGGCGCGATCGGGACGCGCATCCGCGCGATCGTCCCGGCCCGCGAAACGGTGGCGCGGCTCGGCGGAGACGAGTTCGCGATCATGCTCGACGCCGGCGCGCCGGACGCCCTCCGCGTGGCCGACAGCATCCGCCGCACCCTCGAGACGCCGGTCGACCTCCAGGGCCACGCCATCGGCGTATCCGCGAGCATCGGGATCAGCTTCTTCCCCGAGCACGGCGATACCGAGACCGCGCTGCTGCAACGCGCGGATATCGCGCTGTACGCGGCGAAGTCCACCGGCGGCGGGACGATGGTCTACGCCGCGGCGATCGACGCGCACAGCCCGGCGCGCCTCGCGCTCACCGCGGAGCTCCAGCGCGCGATCGCGGCCGACGAGCTGGTCCTGCACTACCAGCCGGTGATGGCGCTGCACGCCGGGCTCTGCAACGGGGTCGAGGCGCTCGTTCGATGGCCGCATCGCGAGCGGGGACTCATCCCGCCGGCCGACTTCATCCCAGCGGCGGAGCGGAGCGGGCTCATCAAGCCCCTGACGGAGTGGGTGGTCGGCCGGGCGCTCGCGCAGGGCCGTGCCTGGCGGGTCGGTCCGGACCCCGTCGACATCGCGGTGAACATCTCGACGCGGAACCTGGTGGACCCGAGCCTGCCCGGGAACGTCGCCCGCCATATCGCCCAACTGGGCATCGACCCCGCGCGCGTCTGCCTGGAGATCACCGAGTCGGTCGCGATGGCAGATCCGGAACGGACGCTCGGCGTCCTCATGCAGCTGCACGACATCGGGGTGCACATCGCGATCGACGACTTCGGCACCGGCCACTCGTCGCTCGCGTACCTGCGTCGACTGCCGGTCCATTCATTGAAGATCGACCGCACCTTCATCGCGGGCCTGGCCCACGATCCCGCGAGCCGGTCGATCGTGAAGGCGACCATCGAGCTCGGGCACGCGCTCGGCCTCGTCGTGGTGGCCGAGGGCATCGAGCATCAGGAGGAGCTCGATGCGGCGCGGGAGCTCGGCTGCGACCAGGCCCAGGGCTACTTCATCGCGCGGCCGATGAGCGCGGCGGACATCCCGCTGTGGCTGGCGGCGCACGCCGGGGCGCAGTACGAGCACGACGAGGATCGGAGCTTGGCATCTACGCTGCGGCGGTGACCGACGGCGGCCTCAAGTTCGAGCTCGAGCGCGCGATCACCGAGAACGAGCTCGTCCTGCACTACCAGCCGCGCGTGCTCGTGAGCACCCTCGAGCTGCGCGGCGTCGAGGCGCTGGTCCGCTGGCGCCATCCCGTTCGGGGCATCGTGCCGCCGGCTGAATTCGTCGCCGCCGCGGAGCGCAGTGGCCTGATGCACGACCTTGATGCGTGGGTCATCCGCGAGGCCCTCTTGCAGGCGGCGGTGTGGCGCCGCGATGACCTGCGCATCGGCCTGAGCGTCAACGTCACGCCGTCGCTGCTCGGCGACGAGAGTTTCCTGCGGCTGATTGAGCGGACCCTCAACATCCAGGGTGACCCGAAGACGCTCACCTTCGAGGTCGCGGCGGCGGCGCTGGTGGGCCCGGATCCGCCGCTGGCCGGGCTCGCGCGGCTCCGCGAGCGTGGCGTGCGGCTCGCGCTGGACGACGTCACCACCGTGCCCCTGCTCGACGCGGGTGCCTTCATGCAGTGGAACTACGTGAAGCTCGGCCGGTCGCTCATCACCGGCTTGGCGCGCGACGACGCGTCGGGCGCGCTGGTGCGTGGGCTCGTCGCCCGCGCGACGGAGCTCGGTTCACGGATCGTCGCGGTCGGCGTCGAGAGCGATGCGGCGGTCGCGTTGCTGCGGGAGACGGACGCGTATCTGGCCCAGGGCTACCTCTTCTCGCCGCCACTCGGGGTGAAGGAGCTCGCGGCGTGGTCCGCCGGGCGTGAACCGCGGGCCTAGACGGCCTCGAGCATCGGCTCCGCGAACTGGCTCTCATAAAGATCGGCGTAGAACCCCCGGCGCGCGAGCAGCTCATCGTGCGTCCCCTGCTCGACGATCCGGCCGTGATCCATGACGAGGATCACGTCGGCGTCGTGGATGGTCGACAGCCGGTGCGCGATCACGAAGCTCGTCCGGCCACGCATCAACGTCGTCATCGCCCGCTGGATCAGCATCTCGGTCCGGGTGTCGACCGAGCTCGTCGCCTCGTCGAGGATGAGGATCGGTGGGTCGGCGAGGAACGCGCGGGCGATGGTCAGCAGCTGGCGCTCGCCCTGCGACACATTCGTCGCCTCATCCCCGAGCATCGTCTCGTAGCCATCAGGCAACGTTCGGACGAAGTGGTCGACCTGCGCCGCCCGCGCCGCATCGAGGATCTGCTCGTCGGTCGCCTGATCGGCGCCGTAGGCGATGTTGTCGTGGATCGTGCCGTTGAACAGCCAGGCGTCCTGGAGGACCATGCCGAACGTCCGACGAAGATCGTCCCGCGCGAGATCGCGGATGTCGATCCCATCGACGGTGATCCGTCCCGCGTCGATCTCGTAGAAGCGCATCAGCAGGTTCACCAGCGTGGTCTTGCCTGCACCGGTCGGCCCGACGATCGCGATGGTCTGGCCGGGCTCGACTTCGAGATCCATGTCCTCGATGAGCGGCACATCCGGCTTGTAGCGGAACGACACGCCTTCGAACGCGACCCGTCCGGCCGCCTGGCCCAGCCGCCGCGGGGTCGCCGTGTCTGGCTGCTCCTCGGGTTCGTCCAGCAGCTCGAACACCCGCTCGGCCGAGGCAATCGCCGACTGCATGACATTGCTGATGCTGGCCGTCTGGATGAGCGGCATCGTGAATTGCCGTGAGTATTGGATGAAGGCGAGCACGTCACCGAGCGACATGGTGCCCGTGGCCACGCGGAGCCCGCCGATGACCGCGATCGCGACGTAGTTCAGATTCGCGATGAACTGCATCGCCGGTTGGATGAGGCCGGAGATGAACTGCGCGCTGAAGCTCGCGTCGTACAGGCGCCCGTTGTGCTCGTCGAACGTGTTGATGGCGTCCTGCTGGCGGCCAAAGACCTTCACGATGCTGTGACCGGTGTGCATCTCCTCGATGTGGCCGTTCAGGAGACCGGTGTGCTTCCACTGCGCCGCGAACTGCTTCTGCGAGCGCTTGGCGATCATGACGGTGGCGCCGAGTGACAGCGGCACCGCGAGGAGCGAGATGCCTGCGAGGAGCGGGCTGATCGTGAACATCATGATCAGCACGCCGAGCACCGTGAGCACCGAGATCATGAGCTGGGTGAGGCTCTGCTGGAGCGTCTGGGCGATGTTGTCGATGTCGTTGGTGACGCGACTGAGGATGTCTCCCCGCGACTGTCCGTCGAAGTACGACAGCGGCAGGCGGCCGAGCTTCTCATCGGCGTCGCGCCGCAGCCGGTACACGGTGCGCTGGGTGACGCCGGCCATGAGGTACGACTGCGCCCACGCGAACAGCGCGCTTAGCAGGTACAGGCCCGTGAGCAGCAACACGGCGGCGCCGAGCGCGTTGAAGTCGACGCCTTGGCCCGGCACGACGTTCGTGCTGGCGAGCATGTCGGCGACCTGATCCTGCCCGCGCGCTCGCAGCCCCGCGACGGCCTGCTCCTTCGTGACGCCGGCCGGGATCTGCTTTCCGAGGACGCCGTCGAAGAGGATGTTCGTCGCGTTGCCGAGCAGCTTCGGGCCGATGACGGCGAAGACGACGCTCACCACGCCAAGCACGAGCACCAGCGCGATGAGCCGGCGCTCCGGACGGAGGGTACGCAGGAGCCGGGCGAGCGACGCCCTGAAGTTCTTGGGCTTCGTCGCGGCGTTCATCGCGAAGCCCATCATCATCCCCGGTCCGCCGCCCGGACGGCGCTGACCGCCTGGTCCGCTCGGGCCGCCGGGCCTCATGCCGCCACCTCGCTGCCGGCGAGCTGCGACTCGACGATCTCGCGGTACGTCGTGCAGGTCGCCATCAGCTCGGTGTGCGTGCCGATCCCGACGATGCGTCCGGCATCGAGCACGATGATCCGGTCGGCCTGCATGATCGTCGCTACCCGCTGGGCCACAACGAGCACCGTGGCGCCCGCGACCTCGCGGCGCAGCGCGGCGCGCAGCTTCGCGTCCGTCTTCACGTCGAGCGCCGAGAAGCTGTCGTCGAAGATGTACACCTCGGGTCGCTTCACGAGCGCCCGCGCGATGGCCAGCCGCTGCCGCTGTCCACCCGAGACGTTCGTGCCGCCCTGGCTGATCTCGGCATCGAGGCCACCCGGCATGTCGCGGACGAAGTCCGCCTGCGCGATCCCGAGGGCCCGCCACAGCTCCTCATCGGACGCGTTCTGCCGGCCGAACCGCACGTTGCTCGCGACGCTGCCGGTGAAGAGCAACGCGCGCTGCGCGACCACGCCGATCCGGGACCAAAGATCGTCCCGCCGGAGCTGCCGCACGTCGACCCCGTCGATCAGGACCGCGCCGCGGCTCACGTCGTAGAACCGCGTCAGCAGGTTTACGAGGGTGGACTTGCCGCTGCCGGTGCTGCCGACGATCGCGGTGGTCTCGCCGGGCTGCGCGGTGAACGAGATGCCGCGCAGCACCGGCTCCTCGGCGCCCGGGTAGCGGAACTCGACGTCGCGGAACTCAATGACGCCGTGCCCGCGCGGCGGTGCGACCGGGACATCGGGATCGCTGACCGACGGCTCGGCTTGGAGGACCTCCTGGACCCGTCCGGCGGAGACTGCGGCTCGTGGGACCATGACGAACATGACCGTGCCCATCATCACGCCGAACAGGATCTGGATGATGTACTGCAGGAACGCGGTGAAGTTGCCAATCGGCATCGCGCCGCTGTCGACGCGGATCGCGCCGAACCAGAGCGCCGCGACCGTCGAGAGGTTCATGATTACCGTGAGCGCCGGCATCATCAGCGAGAACAGCCGGTTGACGCTGAGCGCGGTCGCGGTGAGGTCCCGGTTGGCCTCGTCGAACCGGCGTTCCTCCTGCCGCGTCCGGACGAATGCGCGGACCACCCGCACGCCGGAGAGGGCCTCGCGGACCACGAGGTTGATGCGATCGATCTTGAGCTGCATGACCTGGAAGCGAGGGATCGCGCGCGTCAGGATCAGGCCGATCACGAGGCCCATGAGCGGGATGATCACGAGCAGCATGCCGCTCAGTGGGACGTCCTGCCGGAGGGCCATGATCGTGCCGCCGATCGCGAGGATCGGCGCCGAGATCATCATCGCGAGGGCCATCACAATGAACTGCTGGACCTGCTGCACGTCGTTCGTGTTCCGGGTGATGAGCGAGGGCGTACCGAAGTGGTTGACCTCGACCTGGGAGAAGGTCTGCACCTTCCGGAACACCCCGCTGCGCAGGTCCCGGCCGAAGCCCATGGCGACCCGCGCCCCCCAGTACGCGCCGACGATCGACGCGCCGGCGAAGATGACGGTCACGAGGATCATGACCGCGCCGGCTTTCCAGATGTAGTCGAGATCGCCGCGGACGACGCCGTTGTTGATGATGTTGGCGTTCAACTCGGGCAGATAGAGGTTGGCGATCGACTGAACGAAGAGCAGGCCGATGACGAGCGCGAGCTCACGCCGGTACGGCGCCAGGTACCGCTTCAGCAGCTCGACCATTCGCGTATCAGGTTGCCGAATATTCGGGAACCTGTCAATATGTCAGCGGTGTCACTCTTGAAGCGCCCAGCAGGATCGGCCGTGTACGGCCTGCGGATCCTCAATCACTACTTCTCGCAGCGGTTCGCTGGCGCGCTCGAGGAGCACGACCTCACCCTGCCGCAAATGGGGATCATGTTCGACGTGGCTCGCATTCGCGGCGTCTCGAGCGCCGGCCTCGCGCGCGCGCGGCGGATGACGCCGCAGACGATGAGCGAGATCATCACCGGCCTCGAGCGGGACGGCCTGCTCGAGCGGCGGCCGCGGCATGGCCGGACGCTCGGCCTCTACCTCACGCCGGCGGGCACGGCCCGGCTCACGAAGGCCGGGACGGCGGCGGTCGGGATCGAGCGCGAGATGCTCACCGCGCTCTCGGCGCGGGAGCAGGACCGCTTCCGCGAGCTCATCTTCAAGTGCGTGACGGAGCTGACCGCCGGCGAGGAGCGCCGCGCGGGCTAGGGCCTAGCGGTCGTCGGTCGCGTCGGACGGGACGGCCGCGAAGTCAGCGCCCGAGATCCGCGTGATCACGACCGTGTACTGCACGCCGTCGTCGAGACCCTCGATGTCCCGCGGGTCGATCGACGCCGGAGCCGCGCGGACATCACCGGTCTGGCCATCGCGATCGGAGCCCACGCTGGTCTGCTGCTCCACGACGAGCTCGCCATCGAGGTACCAATCGACCAACAGCACCGCGGCGCCGACGACCCGGATGACGGTCGTCCCGCCGCCGTCGTCGACGGCACGCCGCGCGACATCCGTGAGGGTGACAGCCGTGGTAGCCGCGACGGCGTCGTAGGTCGCCGTCGGCGCGGTGACCGATGCGATCAGCGCTCCGTCCGGGTCAGTCGATACCGCACCAGCGATCGCGTCGGCGTCGGTCTCGACCATCGCCTCGAAGGACGCCGATCCCTCCGCCCAATCGGGAAGGCAGACGCTCGGGTCGAGACCGAGGCTGCAGGCGTGCTCGGAGGGATCGAAGACCCACGACCGGCCCGGGTCGACACGCGGCCCAACAAACCGGTAGGTGCAGTCCCCGGCGACGCAGCTCGCTCCGTCTTCGGTCGTGCGCAGGTACACGGTGACGGCCGGCCACGTCGCATGGTCGGCAACGTTCCAGATCTCCACCGTGGTCGCACCGACCACCAGGTACGGCGCCCACGCGATCGTCGCGCCGCCGTCATCAGCCAGAGCCGGCGCGCCCGCACCCGCGAGCAGTCCAGCGCCGAGTACTAGTACTCCGACAAGCGTCCGCAGCACCGACATGCCCGACTAACGGCGAAGTGCGCGGGACTACTCGGCTCGCGGGCGTCAGTCCGGGCTCAACGGCGGGCTAGCGGCGGGCGAGCTTCTGCAGGGTCGGCGCGCCACCGGCCGGCACGAGGCCGGGCCCGACGCCGAAGGTGTGGGTCACCTCCGCGACGTACACGTCGCCGTGCGAGTCGACGGCGATGCCGTGCGGTGCGGTGAATCCACCGGGCGTTCCCGGCGCGCCCCCACCCCACCGCGCGACCACGGTGCCATCGCTCTGCAGCGCCGAGACGCGGCCGTAGCGGTCGGTCGTGATCTCGCCGAACCGGTGCGACCGCTGGCCGGTCCGCCACCACAGCTCTGCGACGTAGATCAGCCCGTCCGGCCCGACGACGAGGTGGGTCGGCCGCTGGATGTCGAGCCACTCGCCGAGATAGCGGCCCTCGGGATCGAATCGCTGGATCCGATCGTTCTCGCGATCGGCCACCAGCACCTCACCGTCGGCGAGGACGCAGATGCCGTGCGGGATCCGGAACTCGCCGGGTCCGCCGCCGGGTGCGCCCCATGACCGGACGAGCGTGCCGTCGGGATGGAACTGATGCACGCGAGCGTTCCCGTACCCGTCGGTGACGTACAGGTCGCCGCCGGGCGCGACGGCGAGGTTGGTCGGACGGTTGAACGGCGGTCCGGCCCGCGCGATCGTCGCGTACGCCACGCCGTCGTATCCGGTGTCCGACGGCCGGCCGCGCGTGCCGATGGTGAGCTGCAGCTCGCCGCCGGGCGTGAACCGGCGCACCGAGTGATCGGCGTCGTCGACGCAATAGACCGAACCGTCGGGCGCGATCGTGATCCCGTGGGCACGCTCGCTAAATGCGTCCTCGCCCCACGAGCGCACGAACCGGCCATCGCGCTCGTAGACGAACACCGCCGCCTCGCCGCGGGTGAACAGGTACACCCGATCGCGCGCGTCGACCGCTACGGCGGCGACGTCCTCGTGGCGCCGGTCCGCCGGCAGCTGCTCCCAGCCTTCGACGAGCGCGAGCTGCGGTGCGCTAGCCGCGAACGGCCGCCACGCAGTCGACCTCGATGAGCCAGTCCTCACCCACGAGCCGCGACACCTCGACGGCCGTGCTCGCGGGACGGTGCGCGCCGAGGAACCGGTCGCGCTCGGCGATGATCGCGGCGCGGTCGCTCATGTTCCGGAAGTACCAGTTGAGCTTGACGATGTCGCCGATCGTCGCGCCGCAGTCGGTGAGGATCCGATGGATGTTCTTGAACACCTGCTCCGCCTGCTTGGCGGCGTCGCCCTTGCCGACGAGCTCACCCTGTTCGTCGATCGCGACCTGACCGGAGACGTAGATGAGCCGGTCCGCGGCCGGCACGATCGCGACCTGCGAATACACGCCGACCGGAGCGGCGACCCCGGGCGGGTTGCGGAACTCGGCCGTGGTTAGACCGGGGTGGTCATGTGCGGCTGGATCTGCTGGAGGAGACGCTCCTTCGGCATGTAGCCGACGAGGCGCTGCGCTTCTTTGCCACCCTTGAACAGGATCATCGTCGGGATCGCCCGCACGCCGAAGCGGCCTGCAGTGATCGGGTTCGCGTCCACGTCGAGCTTCGCGATCCGGACGTTCTCCTTCTCGCTCGCGATCTCTTCGAGGACCGGGGCCACCATGCGGCACGGGCCGCACCAGGTCGCCCAGAAATCCACGAGCACCGGAGTGTCCGACTTGAGGACCTCCTGCTCGAATGTCTGATCAGTGACGACGGTGGGCTTTCCCATCTGTATCGCTCCTTGCGTTTTTCTCGTTTGGGTCGCGGGAAAACCCGCTGCTACCACTTGAACGCCAGCTGCTGTCCTGCTTGTTCCACTGCAGGTTCAAGGCCGAGGACCGGTTCCAGGCCGTCCAGCCCGGAGGCGGGGTCCGCGGCGAAAGCCTTCAGCGGGGCCCAC
>DASUSA010000139.1:0-4823 GCA_036375335.1 Candidatus Limnocylindria bacterium | reverse complement strand
GGCACGCCGAACGGGGACTCCTTCGCGCCGCCCGGCGCGTCCATGTAGATCTTGACGAAGTCCGTGCCGAGATCCAGCTGATGGAGCGCCGCCGCGGTCAGGCCCTCGTCGTCGGTGGTCACGAACAGACCGGGGGAGCCGGTCTTCCCGATCCAGGTCCCCGCGACGCGGATGTACGGACTGCCGGCTTTGCCGTTCAGCTCCTCGCGGACGTCGAGCGAGATCGGCCGGCCCTCGGCGCTGGGCGCGCCGACGTCGCGGGCCCACAGCACGCCCGCCTGCACGAGCCGGTTCGCGTTCTCGCGGGCGACTTGCCGCAGTACGGCCGGCGGGTCGTCGCCGCGCGCGACCCAGTGGCTTCCGCCCTGCATCGTGAGGTGGCTGTGGCAGTCGACCATGCCGGGGACAATGACCGCGCCGCCCGCGTCGATCACCGTCGCGCCCTGCTGATCGATCTCGTCGTTCGCGCCGACCGCCTCGATCCGCCCGTCCGCGATCGCGACGCTCACGCCGAGACGCAGCGACTCGGACGAACCATCGGCGAGCGCGGCGTCGTGGAGGACCGTGCGCGTCACGCCGGCCCCTCGCCCTGGTATTTCCCCTTATAGCCTTCGGCCGTCGCGGCGGAGAGCCGAAGAAATACGAGCTGGAGGACCGCTGCGCCGCGCTGCAACCGATAGCCGCGCGGATTCAGCACTGAGAGCAGGCCCTCGCCGCGGCCCGAGTACCCGGCGTCCCAGACCGCGCTCTGCAGAGCGACACCGGAGCGAAGCAACGTCGAGCGCGGGCGCGCAAAGGCCATGAGGTCGGCTGGGAGGTTCACCTTCTCGGCGTAGCCGATGACGTAGCTGCCCTGATGGAGGTCCCACCACCCGTCGGCGTCGGGCTGCACGTCCTCACGGGCCGCGGGCTCGCGCAGATTGGCTGCGGCGCCGAGCAATCCGGGCGAAGTGAGGCGCTGGATGCGGTCGACCCGCAGGTCGATCCCATTCGGCTGGAGCTGGGTCTGCAGGTCGATGCCCTCGACGAGCGGCGGCTGCGCGGCGATCGCGGCCCGAAGCTCCTCACGCGATAGCACGCTCACTGGGCACGGATGCTAGGCGGGCAACGGGCCGGATGCCACACTTCGCGCGATGGCCGACCTACCGGCGAAGCCCGTCTCCGCGTCGAAGACCGTCTTCTCGAGGACGATGCTGCCGAGCGACGCGAACCCGTCGGGCAACGTGCACGGCGGCGAGATCATGCGGCTCATCGACGAATGCGCCGGTGCTGCGGCGACCCGCCACGCGCGCCAGCGAGTGGTCACCGCGCGCGTCGACGAGCTGTCCTTCGTCGCGCCGGTCTACGTGGGCAACCTCGTTACCGCGCGAGCGTCGGTGAACGACGTCGGGACGAAGAGCATGGAAGTCGGTGTCCGCGTGGAGGCGGAGGATCTGCTCAGTGGCAAGGTCGTCCACGTGTCGTCGGCGTACCTCGTGTTCGTTGCCATCGGCGACGACGGGAAGACCGCGCCGCTTCCGCCCCTGCTCGCGGAGACCGACGACGAGAAGCGCCGGATGGCCGCCGCGAAGCTCCGGCGCGAGCGCCGGATGCAGCCGCCGGGACGACCCTAGCGGCTCGAGTCGATCGCCTGGCGGAGAACCCGCGCGATGCGCGGGGACAGCGAGCTGAGGACGAGACGATCCCGCGTGCAGCGGCCGCAGCGGCAGAGCGCGGTGTTCGCGGTGCGCCGGTTGCTCAAATTGTCCATAGCCGCAGATCCAGGCAATCCGTGTGCCAGTTCACCGAGTGAGGAATGCGTCGATTGGGTCACGGAACAGGCGACACGGCGGCTAGCATCGGCGTCGTCACGCGCATGGAGGGAAGGTACTCATGGCACTGAGCTTCGCGGTCAACTGGGTCGGGGTCATCGTCGGCAACATCGCGCTCCTGATCATCGGCTTCGTCTGGTTCATGCCCACGGTGTTCGGGGACCGGTGGATCGCGCTGATGGGCCGGCCGGGCGAGCAGCTCAAACCCGGTCCGGACTTCGTCCTCTCGATCCTCTCGGGCACGCTGAACTCGTTCGTCATGGCCGTGCTGGCACTCAACCTCAAGGCCACGACCATCGGCGACGGCGTCGTGCTCGGCCTGGTGGTGTGGGCCGGCTTCTTCCTCAGCTACATGACCGCGAACACGGTCTTCGCGAAGCGGTCGTGGACGCTCTGGGGCATCGACGTCGGGCACGCGCTGCTCGCGCAGGTGGTGCTCGCCGTGATCGTGACGCTGTTGCGCTAGGTCTTGAGCTGGCCCGCGTAGTACTGGCGGACCTTCTTCACCTTCGGCGTCGCGGTGTACGCGATGTACGGCTGGCCGGGGTTCCGCGCCGCGTAGTTCTGGTGGTAGGCCTCGGCCTCGTAGAACCGCTCGAGTGGGACGACCTCGGTCACGATGGGACGGTCGAAGACCTTCGCTGAGTCGAGCTGCTTGATGTACGCCTCGGCAACGCGCTTCTGCGCATCGTCCGCGTAGAAGATCGCGGAGCGATACTGCCGGCCCACATCGGCGCCCTGGCGGTCGCGCGTCGTCGGATCGTGGGCGATCGAGAAGAACACTTTCAGGAGCTTGCCGTAGCTCAGCTTGGCAGGGTCGTAGCGGATCTCGACGGCCTCCGCGTGGCCGGTCCGGCCCCCGCACACCGTCTCGTAGTCCGCCGTCTCGGCGGTGCCGCCCGAATAGCCCGACTTCACCGAGCGGACGCCGTCGAGCTGCAAGTAGACGGCCTCCACGCACCAGAAACAGCCGCCCGCGAGCACGGCGACCTGCTCGCCGCTCGCGGGCGTTGCGTCGACGACCGGATCCGGGAACTGCTCAGGCGAGACCACTACCTCCAGAGGCTATTACTTCCCGTCGGTGAGCCCGATCACATTCCCGTCAGGATCCGCGAAGAGCGCGATGGTCGTGGTCGGCCCCACCCGCGTGGCGGGGAAGACCACCGTGGCGCCGGCCGCGGTCGCCTTCTTCAGCGTCGCGTCGGGATCCTTCACCACGACGTAGAACGTGACGAACGCCTTGGGCCCACGGAGTGGCCCGATGCCACCGCCGATGCCCTTGCCGCCCGAATCGGTGTCGACGAACGTGTAGTTGTTCTCGGGCATGAAGTTCATCTTCCAGCCGAGTACGTCGCTGTAGAACTTGCGCGCCTTCGCTGGATCGGCGCTGTTGATCTCCCAGTTCATCACGGGATCGCCCACTTGACTCCCCTTTCTCTTTGGACGCGCGCTAACTCTCTGCTGGCACGGCTCTCCCTTCGGCGATCGACGTCAGTCGAGGCAGGAAGTAGTCCCACCCTTCGGTGTGGCTCGCGAGCTCGGCGGCCGGGAGGCCGCGATGCACGAGGTGCAGGCGGGTGCCCTGACCGCGCGGCTCCAGGTCGATCTCGACGGTCGAGCCGCCCGGGCCGACCGCGGCACCCGGCGCCTCCCAGCCCCAGGTGAACACCACCCGGCGGTTCCTGACCACCTCGATGTACTCGCCGCGCACGGCGGCGTCCTTGAAGGACACGTGGAACACGCCACCCGACCGCGGATCGAGCTCCGCGCTTCGGCCCTTCCACTTCACGTACTCGCTTGGATCCGTGAGGAGCGTGAATACGGTCTCCGGCGACGCAGCGATGTCGATCACGCGCTCAATGACGTCGGCGTCGTTGCTCATGGCTCCCCTTCTCGCGCTCAGCTCGCTCCGCCGCGGCCTTCAAGCCGCCCAGCTCCACGTCCCAGAAAGCCCCGAGGTACGCACGGAGATCCTGCAACGCGCCCCGCTTCGCTCGATAGATGCTGCGCCGTCCGTCGCGCCGCAGCGTGACGAGCCCCGCGTCGGCGAGAACGCGCAGATGCTGCGAGATCGCGGGCCGGGTCACGTCGAAGTGGGAGGCGATGTCGCTCACCGTCCGTTCCTCGTGCCACACGAGCCGGAGGATCTCCCGCCGGCGCGGTTCGGCGATCGCCCGCAGTGCCGCATCCATTGGAGATACGTTAGTCTGGACTTACCTATTCGGTCAAGACGCGGTCGCTCGCTACGGACCGCCCGACGTCACGCCGTCGGCCCAGCGAAACCGGTGCTCGGGGCGCCCGGCTTTTCCGTAGCGCATGGTCACGTCGACGAGGCCGGAGCGCGCCAGGCGGTCCAGGTAGCGGCGTGACGTGACGCGGCTCACGCCGGTGCGCTCCGCGACGTCCTCGGCCGACAGATGACGGTCGCTGTCCCGCAGCGTGCGTGCGACGAGGGCGAGGGTCGTTGGCGAGAGCCCCTTCGGGAGCTCGGGGCCTGAGCCCGAACGCAATGTCGCGTAGAGCGCGTCGACCTCCTGCTGGTCGACCTCGCGCACCTGGCGCAGCCGCGAGCGGTGCGCCGCGTAGCTCTCGAGCTTCTCGCGGAACGCGTTGAACTGGAACGGCTTCACCAGGTAGTGCACGACGCCGCCCTGCAACGCCGAGCGCAGCGTCTCGACATCGTTCGCGGCGGTGATCGCGATGACGTCGACCGGCGCCTTGCCGCTCGCATGCAGCTCGCGGAGCACCTCGAGCCCCGAGCGATCGGGCAGGTAGATGTCGAGGAGGACGAGATCCGGCTTGAGCTGTGCGATGAGCTGGAGCGCCTCGGCGCCGGTCGTCGCCGCGCCGACAACTGTGAAGCCCGGAACGCGTTCGGTGAAGTCGCGGTGGACGGATGCCGCCATGAAGTCGTCGTCGATGACGAGCGTGCGGATCACGGCGCGCTCGCTTCGAGGTCGGCCTTCTGCCTGTGCAGCGGGATCGTGACGGTGAAGAGCGCGCCGTCGATGT
>DASUSA010000138.1:0-3482 GCA_036375335.1 Candidatus Limnocylindria bacterium | reverse complement strand
AGGGCGCCGCGCAATCGGGTCTTTGCGGTGCGCGGATCGCGGGCCAGCACGATCAGCGTCGGCTTCATCGAACGGCGGCGATGACCGCGCGCGCGAGCGCCGCCCGCGACGCTGCGTCGCGCATGATCGTCGGGGCCACGGTCACACGAAGGCCGAGCTGTTCGATCGCCGGCTCGAGCGTCCGGTCGGCTTCGTCGATCACGAATGAACTGGCGACATCGGCGTAGATCCGGGCGACGCCGAGGGCGGAGACCTCGTGGCCCAACGACGCGAGCATCGCCGCGGCCGGCCCCTTGATCGCCGCGCCGCCGACGATCGGGCTGACCGCGACGACCTTCGCCCGCGCTGCCCGCAGGGCGTCGCGCACGCCCGCGAGCGCCAGGATCGGCCCGATGCTCACGAACGGATTGCTCGGCGCGATGACGATGACATCCGCCTCGCCGATCGCCGCCCGCACGGCCGGCGAGGGCGCGGCGTCCGGCTCGAAGCGGAGCTCACGCACCGGGTCGGCCGTCCGTCGCTTTACGAAGTACTCCTGGAACGCGATCCAGCCGCCCGGTGTCCGCACCATCGTGCGTTGCGCGGCGTCGGTCGCCGGAAGGATGCGCGCGCCGATCCGGAGCGCGGTCCGCATTCCATCGACGACGTCGGTGAGCGACGCCCCGGCGCGCAGCAGCCGGGTGCGGTGGATGTGGGCGGCAAGATCGCGGTCGCCGAGCCGGAACCACGCGTCCTCGCCGAACCGCGCCAGCTCATCCTGAGCGTGATACGTCTCGTCCTTCCGCCCCCAGCCCTGGGCCTCGTCGACGACGCCCGCGAGCGTGTACAGGACGGTGTCGAGGTCCGGGCTCACGTGCAGCCCGTGGAAGTCGTCGTCGTCCGCGACATTCACGATCGCGGTCACACCGCTCGGATCGACCACGCCGACGAGCCCCGAGAGGAACCGCGCCGCACCGACGCCACCGCAGAGGACGGCGACCCGTCGCATTTGTGTCAGGCTATGCGGTATGAGCGACCGGCTCCCGCGCGCACGGGCCGACCTCGAGACCTTCCCCGCGTATCGGACGCAGCAGGTCACCGCCGACGTCCGCGTGAACGCGAACGAGTGGCCCGAGCCGAACCCGGCCGGCCTCTACCTCAACCCGGCGGAGCTCGACGACATCCTCCTCAACCGGTATCCGTCGGCGGCGGCGACCGCGGACCTCCGGGCCACGCTCGCGGGTCGCTACGGGATCAAGCCTGAGCAGCTCATCTTCGGCAACGGGAGCAACGACGTGCTCCTGAGCGTGTTCCTCGTCTTCGGCGGCCATGGGCGCTCCACGCTCCTGTTCCAGCCGACCTACTCGATGCACGCGCGGCTCGCGCAGATCGCCGGCGGCACCGTCGTCGAGGAGGGCATCGGACTCCCGTATGACCTGACGCTCGACCGCGCGCTCGCGGCGGTGGCCCGCGCGAAGCCGAACATCGTCGCGTTCACGACGCCGAACAACCCGACCGGCAATCTCATCGACGAGGCGGTCATCCTCGCGGTGGCCGAGCGGTACCCCGAAACGCTCGTGCTCGTGGACGAGGCCTACAGCGACTTCGCCGGCAACACCGTCGTGCCGAGGATGGCGGAGCGTCCGAACATCGTCGTGACGAAGACCTTCTCCAAGGTGCACGCCGCCGCCGGGCTCCGGCTCGGCCTGCTGATCGTCGATCCGCGCGTGGGCGAGATCTTTCGCGCGGTCCAGCTGCCGTACAACGTCAGCCCGCTCACCACGTTCGTCGGCGCGAAGATCGCGAAGCGCGAGGGGGATATCAAGCGGCGCATCGCCGAATGCGCGACCGAGCGCGAGCGCGTGTACCGCGCGCTCCAGCGCGCGCCGGGGGTCGAGGTGTTCCCGTCCGTCACGAACTTCATCCTGTTCCGGCTCGCCGATCGCGAGCCGGCAGAGGTGCACGCCAAGTTCCTCGAGCGCAGCGTGCTCATCCGCGACATCTCGATGTGGCCGGGCTGCGCGCGGTGCCTGCGCACGTCGATCGGCACGCCTGCGGAGAACGATCGGGTCCTCGCCGCGATCGAGGCCGTGTTCGCCGCCGCGCCAGCGAGGGCGTGAGGCGGCGACCGAGGGCCGCCCGCTCCTGCTCCTGGACGCGGCCAGCCTCCTGTACCGCGCGTATCACGCCGTTCCCGAGCTGAAAGCGGCGGACGGCACGAAGGTGCACGCGGCGATGGGCTTCCTCAATTTCGTCAGCCGTCTCCTGCCGGACCGCAAGCCGGGTCGCTTCTACGCGGCGCTCGACAACGACTGGCGGCCCGCGTTCCGGGTCGAGGCCCTCCCGACGTACAAGACCCACCGCCTCGCCGGGCCGGACGATGAGCCCGATGAGGTCGGGCTGCAGTTCCCGATCATTCTCGAGATCTTCGACGCGATCGGACTCTCGTACGCGGAGGCCGTGGGGTTCGAAGCGGAAGACGTGATCGCGACGATTGCGGCCGGAACCGACGAGCGCGTCGAGGTCGTCACCGGCGATCGCGATCTGTTCGCGATCGTCCGCGACCCCCGGGTGAAGGTGCTCTACACACTGCGCGGGGTCAGCGAGCTCGCCGAGGTCGACGAGGGCTGGATCACCAAGAAATATGGGATCCCCGGGGATCGCTACCTCGACTACGCGCTCATGCGCGGCGATCCGTCCGACGGCCTGCCCGGCGTCGCCGGCATCGGCGAGAAGACCGCGAGCGACGTCCTTCGGCGGTACGGCTCGCTCGACGCCGCGATCGCGGCGCCTGACCTCAGCCCGACGATCCGTCAGAAGCTGAGGGCCTCGGCGGCGTACCTGGAGGCGGCCCGCCGGGTGGTCGCCCCGGTGAGCGACACGCCGGTGCGCGGCGGCGACGGGTCGATCCCGAACGCGGCCCGCGATCCCGAGCGCGCCCGGGCCCTCGGTGAGCGCTACCGCCTCACCGGCGCCGTCGACCGGCTGATCGCGGCGCTGCCGTCCCTACCATGAGCGCGTGATCGTCTATCCCGCGATCGACATCCTCGACGGCCGGGTGGTGCGCATGTCGAGGGGTGACTTCGCCACCGTCGAGGAGGTCGCCAAGTCGCCGCTCGAGGCGGCCAAGCGGCTCGTCGCCGACGGTGCCGAGTGGCTGCATGTCGTCGATCTCGACGGCGCCCGCACCGGACGGCCCGCGAACCTCGATCACATCCGCGCGATCTCCAACCGGTTCACCGTCAAACTGCAGGCCGGCGGCGGCATCCGCGACTTCGACACGGCCGAGGCCTTCGCCGAGGCGGGCGTCACGCGCATCGTCGTCGGCACTGCCGCGATCCGCGACCGGGAGCTGATCGACCGGCTCGTGGACCGTCATGCCGACGGCATGGCCGTGGCAGTGGACGCGCGCAATGGGATGGTCGCCGCGTCGGGCTGGACCGAGACCACGAACGTGAAGGCCGCAGACCTCGCCCGCGACCTCGCGATCCAGGGCGTGCCGA
>DASUSA010000137.1:0-7648 GCA_036375335.1 Candidatus Limnocylindria bacterium | reverse complement strand
CCCGCCGGCACGTACACCGTCGTCCTCGCGAGCGACGCGGGCGGCACGCTGATCCACGAGTCGGTGGGCCACGGCCTCGAGGCCGACCTCAACCTGAAGGGCATGTCGGTGTACTCGGGCCGGCTCGGCCAGAAGGTCGCAAGCGAGCTGATCACGGTCGTCGACGACGGCACCGATCCGGGCAAGCGCGGTACCCAGGCGATGGACGACGAGGGCACCCAGACCCGCCGGACCGTGCTCATCGAGAACGGCATCCTGAAGACCTACCTGAGTGACAAGAAGCACGCGCGAAAGCTCGGGATCGCCGAGAGTGGGAACGGCCGCCGCGAATCCTTCCGGCACCTGCCGATCTGCCGGATGACGACGACGATGATCGCGCGAGGCACATCGGATCCGGCCGCCATCCTCGCCTCGGTGAAGGACGGCATCTTCGTGAAGGGCATGGGCGGCGGGCAGGTCGACGTGGTGAGCGGCAACTTCGCGTTCGAGATCACCGAGTGCTACCGCATCCGCGACGGCAAGCAGGCCGAGCCGCTGCGCGGCGCGACGCTGGTCGGCCAGGGTCCCAAGCTCATGAGCGAGATCGACATGGTCGGCTCCGACCTCGGCTACTCGGTCGGCACGTGCGGCAAGGATGGCCAGGGCGCGCCCGTCGCGGACGCGCAGCCGACCCTCCGCATCCCGAGCGTCGTCGTCGGCGGCAAGGTGAAGAGCGCCTCGTGAGCGAGAAGCTCGCGAACGAGGCGGTGGTCGATCGCGCGATCGCGTCGATCAAGGGACTGCGTGTCGACGGCGGTGAGGTGTTCCTGCGCGACGGGCAATCGACAACGGTCGAGGTCCGCGACGGCGGTGTCGAGAACGCGATCACTCGCGGCGAGCGCGGCATCGGCGTCCGCGTGCTGCGCGGCGGCCACGTCGGGTTCGCGTACTCGAGCGACCTTTCGCCGGCGGGTATCGAGGAGTGCGTCGAGGCCGCGCGCGACATCGCGGCGGTGACCGAGCCGGACCCGGACGTCTCGATCGCGACGAAGAGGATCGAGAGCCCGGACCTGCAGCTGTACGAGGACGGCATCGACGGGCGCACCGTGACCGAGCGCACGAACGTCGCGCTCGCGGTCGAGCGCGCGGCGAAGAACGTGGATCCGCGGATCAGCGGCTTCCGCAAGACGACGTATGGCGACGGGACGATGACCACGATCGTGGCGACGACGGCAGATGTCCGGGGCACGTACCGCGAGACGTACTTCAGCGTCGGTACGTCGGCCGTCGCGACCGCGGGCGAGGAGCGTCAGATCGGCTATCACGGCGACGCCAGGCGCCAGTTCGGCAAGGTCGATCCCGACGCCGTCGGCCGCCGCTCGGCGGAGCTCGCGGTCGGCAAGCTCGGGGCGCAGCCGTTCAAGACCCAGACCCTCCCGATCGTGCTCGACCCGTACATGGGCATGTCGCTGCTCGGCGCGCTCGTCCCGCTCTTCTCCGCCGACTCGGTGATCAAGGGCAAGAGCCTGTTCGCCGGCAAGGTGGATCAGCGGGTCGCGAGCGAGCGCGTGACAATCGTCGACGACGCGCGTACGCCGGGCGCGCTCCGCACGGCGCCGTTCGACGGCGAGGGAGTGGCGACGACGACCCGCACGCTCGTGGACAAGGGCGTCCTGGTGGGCTACCTCTCGTCGTTGAAGACCGCGAAGAAGATGGAGCAGGCGCCGACCGGCAACGCGCGGCGAGGCTCCTACGCGACGCCGAGCCGGATCGGCGCGGCGAACTTCCACCTGGCGCCCGGAACCATGGCGCCAGGGCCGCTGGTGAACGGACTCGACCGGTCACTGCGGATCACGTCGCTCCTCAACCTGCACACGGTCGATCCGATCTCCGGGGAGTTCTCGCTCGGCGCGACCGGCGACTACCTCGAAAAGGGCGAGCGAAAGTATCCGGTGCAGGGCATCACCATCGCCGGAAACCTCACGACGCTGCTCGCCTCGATCACCGGCGTGGCCAACGATCTGGTGTTCGGATCGTCCGGCCTCGGCAGCCCCACCTTCGTGATCTCCGAGCTGTCCATCGGAGGGGTCTGACAGGAGTGGCCTGGCGCGCGCTGCTCCGGCCTTGACGAAGCTGCTGAAGGACATCGGTCCACTCCGCTTCGGAGCGGGTCAGGAGTGCAGCTTTCCGGCGGTCCTCGCCCTGGCCACGAAGACCGAGTACGACTGGCTGATGGGCGCGTCGGGCGCCGCGTTCGATGTGACCATCGATCTCGATGGCTTCGACCCGCTGGCCGCGACGCCGCGTGACGCCGACACGACGGCCTTCGCGGCGCGTGCGGCACACGTGAGGCTCGACGATGTTCCGCCGCCCTATGACGACGATCTCCGCGACCTGGTCGGATCGCGCATCCGCGAGGCTGTCGACGACAAAATGCCGCCGCTCGTTCGTGGCGCCGTCGGGCCGCCCGAGTACGGCCTCATCGTGGGATACGTCGACGACGATCGGTATCTGGTGCGAACGTTCTTCGACAAGAGCGACAAGCCGAGCGAGATCGGCTGGCCGGACTTCATCGATGCGGACCACGGCGGCCCGGTCTTCCTCGACCGGGTACCCGAGGTCGAGCGTGCCACGGTCGCGAAGGGCGGCCTCGACGCGGGGATCGCCCGCGCCCCGCGGTCGGAGTCCGCGCTCGCCGGCTGGGCCACCGCGCTGCGAGACGACGCGCGATGGACCGACACGAAGCACGCCGCCACCGCGGCATTCTCAGACCACGCGATGCGCATCGTGCTCGCCGACAAGCGGCGGGCCGCGGCGCGATTCCTTCGCGGGCTGCGATCGCTCTTCGCGACCCCGGGCGGCGACCTCCTGCGCGCGGCCGAGTCGTACGGCTACGTCGTCGAGGCGCTGGAGAAGCTCGGGACGAAGCCCTTCGATGCGTCGGTCGCGATGCGATTCATGGATGCCGGCCACCGCCGGGGGATCGCGAAGGCGCTGGAGACCGTCCTCGGCCACGAGAAGGAGGCCCACGACGCGCTCCGGGCGGCACGTGCGACCATCCGCTAAATGAGCGACCAGGCGGCGGCCGTCATCCTCGGGCTCGTCCAAGGACTCACCGAGTTCCTGCCGGTGAGCTCGACCGCGCATCTGATCCTCGTGTCCGACGCGCTCAAGCTCGACCCCGCGAAGTTCGGACTGAGCTTCGACGTGGCGCTGCACATGGGCACGGCGCTCGCGGTGCTCTTGTACTTCGCGACCACGTGGCTCGGGCTGCTTAACGATGTCCTCCACGGCCGGTGGCGAGTGCCGCTGGTGATCATCGCGGGCACGATCCCCGCGGCCATCGCCGGCGTGCTGTTCGAGGACGCGATCTCGACGACCCTGCGAAGCGTGCTGTACATCGTCGCCGGTCTGCTCATCGGCTCTGTGGTCTTCGTCCTCGCCGAGCGGCTCGGCTCACGCCGGCGCCGCTTCGACCGGGTCACCCTCACCGACGGGATCGTCGTTGGCGCCGCGCAGGCGCTGGCGCTCCTGCCGGGCGTGTCGCGCTCCGGCATCACGATCTCGGCCGGGCTGTTCCGCGGACTCGAGCGCCCCGACGCGACGCGACTCGCCTTCCTGCTGTCGACGCCGATCATCCTGGGCGCGGGACTGAAGACCCTCCTCGACGCGCGCAAGCTGTCCGGACTGACGGCGGAGCTGGACATCGTGGCCATCGGCTTCGCCGTCTCGTTCATCTCCGGGATGGCCGCGGTCGCGTTCATGGTCCGGTACCTGCGGACCCACTCGTTGAACATCTTCGTGGTCTACCGCGTGGCCCTGGCAGTCGTGATCGTGGTCGCGGTCGCGCTCGGCGCCTTGAGCTAGTGGATCTCGGCCTCAGCGGAAAGCGCGTGCTGGTCGCGGCCGCGAGCAAGGGGCTCGGCCGGGCGATCGCGGCGGAGTTCGTCCGCGAGAGCGCCCAGGTCGCGATCTGCTCAAGGGACCGGGGGCGGATCCAACAGGTCGCGACCGAGCTCGGCGGCGGAACGATCGGGATCGATGCCGACGTGAGCACCGAGGGCGGGTGCCGCCGATTCGTGGACGAGAGCGTCAAGCGGCTCGGCGGCATCGACGTCCTCATCGTCAACGCGGGCGGACCCAAGCCCGGCAAGTTCGCGGACCTCGACGATGCGGCGTGGCAGACGGCCTTCGAACTCACCCTGCTGTCGGCCGTGCGCCTGACACGGCTCGCCCTCCCCGAACTGAGGGCGTCGAAAGGCTCGATCGTCTTCTCGACCTCGACCTCCGTTCGCCAGCCAGGCTCCCCCGCGTACGGGACGCTCATGCTGTCGAACGGCCTTCGTGCCGCGGTGCACGGGCTGCTGAAGACGCTGTCGACAGAGCTCGCGGTGGACGGGATCCGGGTGAACGCGATCCAGCCGGGCCGCATCTCCACCGAGCGGATCGCCGAGCTCGACGCGGACACCGCGACGCGCGACGGGGTCACCGTCGACCAGGTCCGCGAGCGATTCGAGAAGGGCGGCATCCCGCTCGGCCGGTACGGCCGGCCCGAGGAATTCGCCGCGGCCGCGGTGTTCCTCGCGTCGCCACGAGCGTCGTACATCACCGGCGTCAGCGTGCAGGTGGACGGCGGCATGCTCACGAGCATGTGGTGATCGTCGAAGAGCGGCTGCGACCGGAGACGTTCCGCCTTCCGGTCGAGAAGATCCGCGCTGGCTACAAGAGCGACATCTACTTCGCGCGCACGAAGCTCATCCTCGAGCAGGACCGCAGACGCGACCGCGTCACGATGCAGATCTTCCAGAAACATCCGCACGCCGTCATCGTCGGGACCGACCACACGCTCGCCATCCTGGTCGCCGGCACCGGCCACTATCGCGACCGCACCCGGAGCGAGGCATTGTTCGGGCGGTACCTCGAGGCCGAGCGGCGCGCGTACGCGCACTGGGCGGCCCTCCCCGCCTCGGGCGACTGGGACGCATACGCGCCGCTCGCACGCGACGCGTTCGAGATCTCGCACGAGCTCGCGTCGCTCTGGGAGCCTGGCTGGCGGGACCTGGCGGTGCGGTCCCTGTTCGACGGCGAGGTCGCCGAGCGTGACGAGCCGGTGATGCACATAGAAGGCGAGTACGCGTCCTTCGCGCATCTCGAGACCCTCTACCTCGGCGCGCTCGCCGAGGGATCGCGGGTGGCGACGAACACGCGCGACGTCGTCGCGGCCGCGAACGGGAAGCCGGTGATCATGTTCGGGGCCCGCCATCAGGCCCACGAGGCCCAGGCTGGCGCCGGCTACGCCGCGTACGTCGGCGGCGCGATCGGCGTGTCGACCGACGAGCAGGGCGAGTGGTGGGGCTCGACCGGCCTCGGCACGGTGCCGCACGCGCTCATCGCCGTGTACGGCGGCGATACGAGCGTCGCGACGCTCAAGTTCGACGAGTACATCAATCGCACCACACAGGCGGTCGGCCACCTCACCGCCCCCGGCACGGCCGAGGGCCACGTGAACGTCACGAGCCTCGTCGACTTCCAGAACGATGTCGTGAACACCTCGGTCGGGGTCGCGCACGCGCTCGGGCAGCGGCTCTGGGGCGTGCGGGTCGACACGAGCGAGTCGCTCATCGACAAGGCGATCCTCCGTGAGATCGAGCAGCACGGCGGGCGCGCGGGCGAAGAGATCCGCGGCGTGACCCCGCGGCTCGTCCAGATCCTCCGCGCGGCGCTCGACGCCGCGGGCTACGCCCATGTGCGCATCGTCGCGTCAGGCGGATTCGACGCGGAGAAGATCGCACGGTTCGAGCGGCTCGGGATCCCGGTGGACGTGTACGGCGTCGGGTCGGCGCTCGTCCACGGCAGTGGCTTCGACCACACCGCGGACATCGTGCGGCTGGACGGCCGCGACCTCGCCAAGGTGGGACGTGCGTATCGAGACAGCACCCGACTGCATCAGGTGGACTGGAGGGCGCTCGTCGGCGAGCGCGCATGGGTCCAGGCGATCTCCTGATCCTCATCGTCGGGCTCGGCGTCGCGGGATTCGCAAAGGGCATCACCGGGATGGGTCTCCCGCTGCTGGCGACGCCGATCCTGGCCGGCGTGTTCGGCCCGAAGGCCGCCGTCGTCATCGTGACCATCCCGATCTTCGCCGCGAACTCGATCCTGCTGCTCCAGGGCTGGCGCCGGCTCGACGTGCTGCGCACGATCACGCCGATCATCGTCGCGAGCGCGGTCGGCACGGCGATCGGCGTGAATCTGCTCGCGCTGCTCGATCAGCGCACCTTCGCGATCCTCATCTCGCTCATGGTCGCGGTGTTCCTGCTCCGCGGCGACCGGCTCATCGGCGACGACCCTGGCGCGCGTCGCGCGCGGATCCTCGGGCCGGTCGTCGGGTTCGTGAGCGGGATCCTGCAGGGAACGACCTCGATCGCGAGCCCGCTGATCGGTTCGTTCTTCCACGCGCGCAAGATGGATCGGCACGACTACGTGATCGTGCTCGCCGCGATCTTCGAGCTGAATGCCGTCATCCAGCTGGCTGGCTACGCGCTCCTCGGTCTCTACACCGCGAACATCGTCGCGATCGGACTGCTCGGCCTGGTGCCCACGCTGCTCGCGCTCATGGCCGGGATCTTCTTCCGGAGCCGGCTCGATCAGGTGCGATTCCGTCAGCTGATCGTGGTGCTGCTCGTGCTCAGCGTCGCGAACCTCCTCTGGAAGACCGTGGGGTTCTAGCATCGTCGCGGCCTGCGGCCGCGTCCGCTGAAGGCTCTGAGGTAGGCAGTTGGAGGTCGCTCCCGGCGTCCACGCGGTCCGCGTCATCGGCGCGACGGCGCACCTCATCATCGGTGACGAGCTCACGCTCATCGACGCCGGGCACCGCGGCTCCGGGCGCCTCGTGCAGCGCTACCTCGCAGGCATCGGCCGCGCCCCGCGCGACATCACCCGGATCATCTGCACCCACGGACACCCCGATCACATCGGCGGCGTCGCCGAGGTCGCCGCCGCATCGGACGCGATCGTCCATATCCATCCCGCCGACGCCGACCGGTTGCGGACGGGCTGGCGCGACGTGATCGCGAACCCGGTGCCGGGCCAGGTGATCGCATTCCTCACCCGGCCGCTCAACGACCCGAAACCGCTGCTGCACGGCGACGTGCTCCCTGCCCTCGGCGGCCTGCACGTCGTCCACACGCCCGGACACACGCCGGGAAGCGTCTGCCTCTACGCGCCGGCGTTGCGGCTCCTGTTCAGCGGCGATGTGCTGCAGTTCCGGCAGGGTCGGCTGACGCCGCCGCATCAGGTCTTCAGCGACGACCTCGCCGAATCCCGGCGCTCCGTCGCTCGGCTCGCCGAGCTCGACGTGGAGACGATCTGCTTCGCGCACTACCCGCCGATGCGCGGCGGCGCCCGCGACGCGCTGCGCGGCCTCGCGGAGGTCTGGGCCTGAACACGCTGAACGACATCCTCGCGGCGTCCGCGGCCCGGTTCGGGAACAAGCCCGCGTTCATCATCCGACCCGGGTTCCGCACGAAAGTGTGGTCGTACCGCGACCTCGCCGACCTCGTTCCACGCGTGGCCTGCCACCTCTCCGACGCCGGTATCGCGCGCGGCGATCGCGTCGTCATCTGGGGCGTGAACCGGCCCGAGTACGGCATCGCGTTCCTCGCAGCGTTGC
>DASUSA010000136.1:0-2191 GCA_036375335.1 Candidatus Limnocylindria bacterium | reverse complement strand
GATCACCCACCGGCCGACGGCGTCGCGCTCCACCAGATCGACCTGCGCCGCGTCGGGCAGTCCGATCCGGACCTGCGCATCGCGGACGGCGGCGAGGCGTAGGAGCGCCGCGCGCGCACCGGCCGCGCTCGTCGTGAACACCGGACGGCCGAGCAGGCCCGTGGCCGCGATCACCGCCGCCGCGGACAGGTGCTTCGTGGGGCCGACCGAGACACTCGCGATGCGGGGCGTCCCGGATAGGGCGATGACCAAGACGCCGAGCGCGCACGCGACGGCGAGCGCGGTCCACCCGCTCGGGCGGCGGATCGGCGGCAGCCGCGAGCGCGCGGAGCGACGCGAGCGACCGGTGCGTCCCCTAGCGACGCCCGTGCTCCCGATCGGCCAGGGCCCAGCCGACGAGCCGCTCGACGAGCTCGGGGAAGGAGATGCCGGCGACGCGCGCGGCCTTGGGCACCAGGCTGTTCGCGGTCATGCCCGGCATCGTGTTGACCTCGAGAGCGACCATCCGGTCGCCTTGGGCCGGCGACCAGATGAGGTCCGTCCGGGAGATCGCCCGGCAGCCCAGGGCGCGATGCGCTCGGAGGGCGATGTCCTGCGCCCGCTTCGCGATCACATCAGGCACGCGCGCCGGACAGATCTCGTCCGACAGGCCGGAGTCGTACTTCGCCCGGTAGTCGAAGAACGCCCGTTTCGGGACGATCTCGATCACCGGCAGGGCCTGCAGGTCATGGTCCGGCCCGATGACGCCCACGGTGAGCTCGGTCCCGAAGAGGCGCTCCTCCACCAGCGCGCGACGGTCGTAGCGCAGCGCCTCGGCGATCGCCGCGGGGTAGTCCTTGGCGTCGTCGACCATCGAGACGCCGACGCTCGAACCGTTCTCCACCGGCTTCACGATGCTCGGCGGAGCGATCGACGGGCGGTCCGCCGGGCTCGATACGAGGACCCCGCGCGGCACGTCGATGCCATTTGCGGCGAGCACGGTCTTCGCCATCGCCTTGTCCATCGCCAGCGCGGACGCGAGCACCCCCGAACCGGTGTACGGGATGCCGAAGGTCTCGAGCACCGCCTGGATCTTGCCGTCCTCGCCCCACGGCCCGTGGAGCGCGATGAACGCAACGTCGATCCCCTCGCCGGTGAGGGCGCTCGACGCGGATGCCAGCGCCGACGATCCGCGGTGCATGGAGTCCTGCATCTGCGCCGGCAGCTCGCGGTCGCGGTCGGGCAGGGCCTCGGCCGCCGACGCGCCGCTCGCGAGGCGCGCGGCCATGGCGCGCTGCTCCTCGGAAAGCAACGGGTTGTGAGCCATCAGCGCGAGCGGGTCCAGCATCACGACCTCGTAGCGGTCTTTGGGCAGCTGCTCAGCGATCTGCAGCCCGCTCGCGAGCGAGATCTGTCGCTCGGCCGAAGCGCCGCCCGCGAGGACCCCGACCCGGATCTTCTTCATTCCGTCTTCGTCATTCCTCGTCCCACTCTCCCACGAGCTCGACCTCCGGGACGAGGTCGATGCCGAAGCGCGCCTTCACCTCGGCCTGGCAGCGGCGGATGAGCGCGCGGACGTCCGCCGCGCTCGCCGTTCCGGCGTTCACGATGAAGTTCGCGTGCTTTTCGCTCACCAGCGCGTCTCCGATGCGCGTCCCCTTGAGGCCGGCGGCCTCGATGAGCCGCCCGGCGTGGTCGCCCGGCGGATTGCGAAAGATCGATCCGGTATTCGGTTGCGCGAGAGGCTGCTTCGCGATGCGCTCGTTCGCGATCTCCTTGATCCGCCGCACCGCCGACTCGCGGTCGCCGGGGTCGCCGTGGAACCGCGCGCGCACGACCATCGTCGGCGTCCCCTGCAGCGCGCTCGTGCGGTAGCTGTACGCGAGGTCGTCGAGGCTCGCGTTCCAGATGTCGCCGTTCAGATCGAGCAGCCGCGCGTCGAGCAGCGCGCTCGCGGTGTCCGAGCCGAACGCGCCGGCGTTGCCATGAACGGCGCCGCCGACCGTGCCGGGCACCGTCGCCATCCACTCGAGCCCGACGATGCCATTGCGCGCAGCCGCGGCCGCGACGCTCGCGAGCGGCGTGCCGGAGGCGGCGTCGAGCACGGTCCCGTGGACCGCCACGTCGCTCCACGCGTTCGCGAAGACGACGCCGCGGATCCCGGCGTCGGCGACCAGGAGATTGGTGCCGCCGCCGAGGATGAACGTGGGGA
>DASUSA010000135.1:0-10949 GCA_036375335.1 Candidatus Limnocylindria bacterium | reverse complement strand
TCTCCGCCGCATGCAGCGCGGCCCGGGCGTCGTCCACGAGGTTGCGCTTGGCGGCTTCGTCGCGCGCCGACTCCGCCTGGCGCAACGCGCGGCGGGCCTGGAGGATGAGCTCGTCCGCCTCGGTGCGCGCGCGCTTCAGCGCATCGCGGGCCTGCTCGCGTACCCGCTCCGCGTCGCGCTCGGCCGCCGTCATTGCATTCGTCGCGTCGGCAGCCGCGACTCGGGCCTCCTCGAGGGACGAGGCGAGCTCGGTGCGCTGCCGCTCGGCTTCGCGCAGCGTTCGTTCTAGCGACCGGTGGAGATCCGAGAGATGCGTCTCGGCCTTGGCGAGCACATCGTGCGCGAGGCCGAGCCGTCCCGCGATCGCGAACGCGTTCGATGCCCCCGGCAGGCCGACGTGCACGCGATAGGTCGGCCGCAGCGTCTCGGCGTCGAACTCGACGCTCGCGTTGGTGACGCCGGGCGTGTTGAGGGCGAACGCCTTCAGCTCCGGGTAGTGCGTGGATGCGGCGACGAGCGCGCCGCGCGCGAGTAGCGTCTCGAGGATCGCCATCGCGAGCGCCGCGCCCTCGTCGGGATCGGTGCCCGCGCCGACCTCGTCCAGCAGTGCGAGATCGCCGGCCTCGGCCTCGGCCAGCGTCGCGACGACGTTGCGCATGTGCGACGAGAACGTCGACAGCGATTGCGCGATCGACTGCTCGTCGCCGATGTCGGCGAAGATCCGGCGCACCACGGGCACGGCGCTCCCCCGCTCCGCGGGCACCTGCAGTCCCGCCGCGCCCATGAGCGTGAGGAGACCGATGGTCTTCAGCGTGACGGTCTTGCCGCCGGTGTTCGGGCCAGTGATCACGAGGACCCGGAAGTCCGATCCAAGCCGCACGTCGATCGGCACGACCGGCGTGCCCCGCTCGATGAGCAGCGGGTGGCGCGCCGCGATGAGATCGAGCCGGCCCTGGTCGTTCAGGACCGGCCGCTCGCAGCCGAGCGCCTCGGCGAGCTGCGCCTTTGCCAGGATCACGTCGAGCGCCGCGAGCGCCTCGAGCGTCGCGTGCAGATCCTCGCTCGCGCGCTCGACGGTCCGGGACAGGCCGTCGAGGATCCGCTGGACCTCCTGTTGCTCGGCGAGCTCGGCCTCGCGCACCCGGTTGTTCGCCTCAAGGACCTCGAGCGGCTCAATGAAGACGGTCGCGCCGCTGGCCGACGAGTCGTGCACGATGCCCTTCACCGCGCCGCGGTACTCCGATTTCACCGGCACGACGTACCGCCCGCCGCGCTGGGTGACGATCGGGTCCTGGAGATAACGCGCGAGGTCCGAGCGCAGGAGCCCGTCGAGCCGTCGCTGCAGCCCGCTCTGCGCCGCCCGCAGCTCGCCCCGCGCGGTCGCGAGCGCCGCGCTCGCCCGGTCCAAGACCTCGCCGGTCCCGCCGACCGCATGCTCGATCGCGTCGGCCACGTTCGTCGGCGGCCGTGCGAAGCGGGCCCGCGCCGCGAGGGGTGGGTAGGCGTGGATCTCCCCGAACAACGCCTGCGCCGCGCGCACGGTCTCGCCGATCGCAAGGAGCTGCTCGGGGTCGAGGATGCCGCCGAGGTCCGCGCGGCGCAGCGGATCGCGGATGTCGTTCGCGCCGCGCAATCCGGCCGAGGGGGTCCTGCGCACGAGCGCCTTCGCGGCTTCGGTCTCGTCCTGCAGCCGCCCCGCGGAGGCGAGGTCCGTCTGCGGCTCGAGCGCGAGCGCGCGCTCGCGGCCCGGCGTGAACGACGTGCGGTCCGCGAGCAGCGACCGCACGGTCGTGAACTCGAGGGTGCCGAGGGTCTTCTCGCTGGTCATCGCCGCGACACTCCCGGCGAGCCGGTCACCCAGAACCGCCACGGCTCGGCGAACGTCGCGCCCGGCGAGAGGCCGATGCGCGGGCCGCGCGAGATCGCGCGCGCCCGAATGCTCTGCGCATCGTGGATCGACAGCTTCGAGCGCACGAGGTCCAGATTCGTCTGCGCGGTCGTGATGCCCATCGCGAGGCAGAGTAGGCCCGGTCCCGCGAGCCGCCGCGGATCGTCGATGACCCCCTCGAGCGGCTCGGCCCCGCGCAGCAGCACCGCTCCGGCGATCCCGCGGCCCTCGCACACGACGTTCATGCACGGATAGAGGCCGTGCGAGAGATAGACATAGCTGAAGCCCGCCGGGCCGAACATCGGCGCGGTGCGCGCGGTCATTCCGCGATACGCGTGCGACGCGGGGTCACGCTGGCCGAGGTAGGCCTCGGCTTCGACGATGCGCACACCGCGACGGCCAGCCGGCCCATCGAAGACCAGGATCTTGCCGAGGAGATCGCGGGCCACGGCCCGCGTCGGGCGGTCGTAGAAGCTCCGCGGCAGGCGCGGGCCGAGGCGCTTCAGCCCCGGATGGTCCCGCCGAGCTTGTGCAGCACCCGGCCCTCGATGCGGCTCGTGAGCTTCTCGACCTCGGCGTCGGTCAGCGTGGCCGTCTGCGAGCGTAGGACCAGCCGCAGGGCGAACGACTTCTTGCCCGTCCCGACCTGGGGGCCGCGATAGACGTCCAGGAGCGTCACCGATCCAAGCAGGTCCTTCGCCGCGCCGCGCACCTCGGCGACGAGATCGCCGTACGGGAGCGCTTCGTCGACGACGAAGGCGAGGTCACGCAACGCCGCGGGGAACCGAGGCGGCACGACCGCACTCGGCCGCTGCAGATCCTCGAGCAGGATGTGGAGGTCGAGCTCCGCGACGAAGGTCGCTTCCGGCAGCTCCCAGCGCTCGGCGACGCGCGGATCGAGCTGGCCGTAGGCGACCGCGGCGCGATCGCCGATGGCGACCTTCACCGAGCGGCCGGGGTGCAGCCCCGGGACGCCGGTCGACCGATCGCCGCGAGGACCGATGCCGATGGCCCGATCGAGCCCGAGGATGAAGGAGCGCACGTCGTAGATGTCCCAGTCGCGCGGCTTGGTGAGCCAGGTCTGCTGCTCCGCGCGCCCGCTCAGCAGGAACGCGGCGGTCCAGCGCTCGTCGGGAAGATCGCCCGAGCGCGGGAGATAGACCGGGGAGATCTCGAAGATCGCGACACCGTCGCGGTGCTTCAGATTGCGCGCCGCCGTGTCGAGGAGGCTCGCGCGGAGCGTCGGCCGCGCGACCGATTGCGAGACCGAGGTGGGGTTCTGCAGCCGGATCGGATCGGGCGCGATCGGCGCGCCGTCCGGGGCGAGTCGCTCGAGCCACGCCGGGTCGATGAGCGAGTACGAGACGGTCTCCTGGATTCCGAATCCGACCAGCAGGTCGCGCACACGCTCGCGCAGCTCCTCGAGCGGATGGCGCTCGTGCAGCGGGAGCGGGCCGTCCGGGACGCGGACGGGGATGCGGTCGTAGCCGACGATCCGCGCGACCTCCTCGACGACGTCCTCGGTGATCGCGATGTCGGTGCGGATCGGCGGCGGCGTCACGACGAACGTGTCGCCGGATTCGGCGTACTGGAATCCGAGCCGCTTGAGCGCATCCACTGACTCCTCGCGCGGGAGCTCCACGCCGAGGATCCGCGTGACGTCGCTGAACCGGAGCTTGATGTTCGGCCGGTGCCAGGGCTTCGGGTACACCTCGGTCGCGCCGGCGAGGGTCGCTCCCGCGTGCTCGACGAGCAACTGGACCGCGCGGGCGAGCGCCAGCGGCACCAGCTCCGGGCTGAGGTTGAGCCGGAACCGCGCGCTGGCCGCGCTCTGCTGCGAAAGGCCCAGCTTCTGCGCGGTCCGGTCGATCCCGCGCGGCTCGAAGCTCGCGCACTCGAGCGCGATCCGCGTCGTGCTTGGCCGGATCTCCGAGTCGGCGCCGCCAAGGATGCCGGCGATCCCGAGCGACCGCTGACCGTCGGCGATGACGAGCACATCGGGCGCGAGCAGGCGGTCCACTCCGTCGAGCGTGCGCAGCGATTCGCCCCCGTGCGCGCGGCGGGCGACGAGGACGTTTCCCCTTAGGTGGTCCGCGTCGTACGCGTGCAGCGGTTGGCCAAGCTCGAGCATCACGTAATTCGTGATGTCAACTGCGTTATGGATCGGCCGCATCCCTGCGGCGATGAGGCGGCCCTGCATCCACTTCGGGGACGGGCCGATCTTCACGTTGTCGAGCACCGCGGCGCCAAAGCGGCGGCAGCCCTCCGGGTCCTCGATGCGGACCGCCAGACGGTCCGGGTCGAGGTCCCAGCGGAGCTTGGCCATCGCCGGCTCGCGGAGCGCGACCCGCTGGACGGCCGCGAGCTCGCGCGCAACGCCGACGACGCCCATACAGTCAGGGCGGTTCGGCTGGAGCTCGAGCACAAGGACGGGATCGCCGAGCGCGTCGGCGAGTGGCTGCCCGACCTTCACCGATTTGTCGAGGATGAGGATGCCCTCGTGATCCTCGCCGAGGCCGAGCTCCTTCTCCGAGCAGACCATCCCCTCGCTCACGATGCCGCGCATCTTCTTCGGCTCGAGGGTCAGCCAGCCAGCACCATGGCCTTCGCGCAGCCGCGCACCGACCTCGGCGTACGGAACGACGTCGCCTTCGGTGAGGTTCGGCGCTCCGGTCACCACCGTTTTCTCGCGACCCTCGCCGTAGTCGACCGTCGCGAGCAGCAGCTTGTCCGCGTTCGGGTGCTTCTCGAGCTTGGCGATGCGCCCGACCCACACGTGCTCCCACCCGCCTCCCGGCCGCTCGATCCGGTCCACCTCGGTGCCGCTCATGTGCAGCTGGCGCGCGATCTCGTCGGCCGGGCCGTGCGCGTCGGCGTAGTCCTTCAGCCACGAGACCGGCACTCGGATCGTCGGCATGGCTAGACGCTCTCCAGGTAGCGCAGGTCGTTCTGGTAGAAGAGCCGGATGTCCGGCGTGCCGGTCAGGAGGCCGGCGAGCCGGTCGACCCCGCCGCCGAACGCGAAGCCTTGGTACTTCGCCGGGTCGTAGCCGACCCGACGGAGCACGTCCGGGTGGACCATGCCGCAGCCCGCGGCCTCGATCCACCCAGAACCCGCGCACGTCGCGCACCGTCCGCCGTCAATCTGACCCGTGCCCTCACAGACGAAGCAATCGAACGCGATCTCGGCCGAGGGCTCGGTGAACGGGAAGTAGTCCGGGCGGAAGCGCACCTTGCGCTCGCCGCCGAAGATCTGCCGGGCGAAGCTGTAGAGCACGCCCTTCAGATCGGCCATCGACATCATCTCGTCGATCGCGAGGCCCTCGTACTGGAAGAACACGCTCTCATGGGTGGCGTCGGTCGCCTCGAAGCGGTAGCAGCGGCCGGGCACGATGATTCGGATCGGGGGACGGCGCTGCTCCATGATGCGGACCTGCATCGGCGAGGTGTGGGTGCGGAAGAGCATCGGCCCCATGTCGCGCGCCGCATCGCCCCCGCGTGCCGTCGCGCCGCCGGCCGCGGTCCGGGCGAGGGACAGCGCGACGGCGGAGTCCTGCGCCACCCACAGGGTGTTGAACTTGTCGCGCGCTGGATGACCCGCCGGGATGTTGAGCGCCTCGAAGTTGTAGTAATCCCACTCGATCTCGGGACCCTCGACCGACTCGAAGCCCATGCCGAGGAAGATGCGCGAGATGTCGCGGATCGTGCGCGAAATCGGGTGCAGCCGTCCGAGCCGCACGGGCCTGCCGGGTAGCGTGAGGTCGAGCGCGCCGCCGCTCAGACTCCGGTCGAGGCTCGCGGCGCGGAGAACGCGCTCGCGATCGGCGATCGCCGCCTCGATCGTGGCCTTCGCCGCATTGAGCGCCGCTCCGGCGGCCGGACGTTCCGCGGCCGGCAGCGCGCTCACGGCCTTCATCCGGGTCGTGAGCTCGCCATCCTTCCGCCCGAGATATCGGACGCGCACGCCTTCGAGCGCGGACTCATCGGCCGCGTCCGCGATCTCTCGCGCCGCTCGCTTCGCGAGATCGCTCAGGTCGTCCGCCACGTAGGCCTCCTTCCGGGCAAACAAAAGCCCTCGTCCGCTCGGGACGAAGGCTGACCTCCGTGGTACCACCCGTGTTCCGGTCACGATGTGACCGACACTTCATTCGAGCGCTATCGGGCTCGACCCGGACCGGCCTTCACCGGTCAGCTCCGGAGCGAATTCCCGCCATCCCTCTCGCGACCGGCTCTCAGTCTTGGCCGACCGTCCCTGTCGAGCGACCCGTACGGTACTGCTCTCCTTCTCGGCCTTAGCTCTTCTTCGGCTCCGCGTTCAGCTTGTTCTCTTTCACCAGGTCGACGTAGTGACGGAAGATCTTCGGGTCGTTGACTGCCATCTCCGCGAGGATCTTTCGGTCGAGACCGACGTCCGCCTTGCGCAGCGCCGACATGAGCCGACTGTACGAGACGCCCGCCTCCCGCGACGCGGCGTTGATCCGCGCGATCCAGAGTGCACGGAATTGGGCCTTGCGGGCGCGGCGGTCGCGGTAGGCGTACGACAGCGCGTGGATCGCGGCCTCACGAGCCGGCCGGACGAGCTTGCGCTTCGCGCCGCGGCGGCCCTCAGCCTCGTTGAGGAGCTTCTTGTGCTTCTTGTGAGCGGCAACGCCGCGCTTGACCCGTGACATCTACAACCGTCCTTAGAGGTTCGGGAGCAGCTTGCGGACGAGTTTGACGTCCGCCTTGTCCACGAGGCCTTTGCCTGCATGGCGGCGCTTGCGCTGCGGAGATTTGTGCGCGTTCAAGTGGCCCTTGAAGGCCTTGGCCCGGGTGATCTTGCCCGTTCCAGTGACCTTGAACCGCTTTTTGGCGCCGCTGTGGCTCTTCAGCTTGGGCACAGTGATACCGACTCCTTCGACCACGTGGGACGACTAGTGTACGCGATTCCCCGTGGGCGGACGAGTCGCTGTCGGTCGGGCCGGCGCCGGCGCAGGCGCCGCAGCCGAAGGACGAACCCCAGGAGCGCGCGCTGGACCAGGAGCAGGTGCCGCGGATGGTGATTGAGCCGGCGGGGCCGTCGGGGTCGGCGACCGTTGAGCCGGCGGCGCTGCCGTGGCGGGACGCGCCGCAGCCGGAGCCGGCGAGTTGGCCGCCGGAGCCGATGCGCCCGCCGGCGCTAACGAACCCGCGGCACCGCCCGGGACGTTCTGCACCTGCGGCGCCCGTACCGGGTTCATCACCATGATCATCTGGCGGCCCTCGAGGAGCGGCATGCGCTCGATGATCCCGTGCTCCTTGAGCTTGTCGCCGACGGCGAGCAAGAGGGCGCGGCCGCGATCCGGGTGGGCCATCTCACGACCGCGGAACCGGACGGTGACCTTCAGCTTGTCGCCTTCGTCGAGGAACCGCTGCGCGGCCTTGATCTTCGTCTCGATGTCGTGGTCATCGATCTTCGGCGCCATCCGGATCTCTTTCCAGGTGACGGCCTTCTGCTTCTTCTTCGCGTCCTTGGCCTTCTGCTGCTCCTCGTACCGGTACTTCCCGAAGTCGAGGATCTTGGCCACCGGAGGCGTCGCGTTCGGGGCGATCTCGACAAGGTCCCACCCTTCGCTCTGCGCGAGCTGAAGGGCACGCGGTGTCGGTACGACCCCAAGCTGGGATCCGTCGGCGCCGATGAGGCGGACGGTGGGAACGCGGATCTGGTCGTTGATGCGGAGCTCGGGAGCTATCGGCTGGCTCCGCGGTCAGAAGACGTGTTGATCAGACCGAAAGGATATCACCTGCCCAAGAAGCCCTGGAGGCGGCTTTTCGTGGCCGGCCACTCCTCGGCGATGACGCTGAACACCACGCTCGTCCGAAGCCGACCGTCCGCGATGATCCGTTCGTTCCGGAGCTCCGCCTCCTTCACCGCACCCAGCCGGGCGATGGCGTTCTGCGACCGCTCGTTGCGCTTGTCCGTCTGCAGCCACACCCGAATCGCCTTGAGCGTCTCGAAGGCATGCGTCATCAGCAGCAATTTCGACTCGGTGTTGACCGCCGTCCGGCGCGCGTCGTTCCGGTACCACGTGTAGCCGATCTCGATCGTCCGGTTCGGCGGGTCGATGTGCGCGTACCGCGTCGACCCGACGAGCTCGCCATCGCTCTTGCGGATGACGGCGAACGGCAGTTGCTGCCCGAGCACCGCCTGGTCGAGGGCCCAGCGGATGTATTTCCCGAACCCCTCGAGCCCCTGCGGGCGCGGCAACACCAGCTGCCAGATGTCCGCCTCGTCCCCTGCGGCGAACAGCGCGGGGGCATGCTCGATCCAGAGCGGCTCGAGCCGGACGACGTCGCCCTCGAGGGTGACCGGTCGCGGATCGAAATCCGGGCGAGGCTTGCCCACCACGAGCGCCATCTTCACGTCGTCGAGGAATCCGGCGTCCCGGCCGATGCCGTCGCGCTCGATGCCTTCGACCACGAAGCCCAGACTCTTGTACATCCAGATGGCGCGGTCGTTGTGCGAGACGACCGAGAGCCCGATCCGATGGATCCCGAGCTGCTTCTGGAGAAAGGCCACCTCGAGCGCGAGCGCCTCGCGGCCGAAGTGCTTCCCCCACAGGTCCGGCTCGCCGATGCCGATGCCGATCTCGCAGCTCTTGCCCTTCGGATGCACGTCGCGGAAGTTCGCGAAGCCGATCGGCCGGGCGTCATGCTCGATGACCCAGCAGCCAGCGATGCCCTCCTCGCTCATGTGCTCGATCCAGCCGCGGGCGTCGGCCTCCGCGAAGGCCCCGGGCTGCATTCCCCATTGCTGCCAGCGAAACTCCGGCTGACTCCCCCACCGCATGAGGTGCGGCAGGTCCGCCATCGTCATTGGGCGCAGGGAGACGTTCTCCCCGCGGAGCAACGGGACGGTCACCCGTCGGCCATGAGCGTCGGCGCGCCTTCCCCGTGAACGAAGTCCGGCGGCAGACGCTTGTCGTCGCGCTCGGCGACGAGCCGCTCGGCGATCGCATCGAGCGCGACGCCGCGCTCCTCGTCCCGCGAGCCGCGCCGCCGGACTGAGACGTGCCGCGCGGCGGCCTCGCGATCGCCGACCACGAGGATGTAGTTCGCTTTCCGCTCCGTCGCCTCCTTGATCCGGGTCCGCAGGTCCCCGGCCTGGACGTCGAGCCCGACCCGAAGCCCGCGATCGCGTAGGAGAGCGGCGACCTCCTCCGCGTACGGCCGCGCGGACTCGCGCACTGGGATGACCGCGACCTGCTCCCACGCGAGCCACAACGGGAAGTTGCCGGCGTAGTGCTCGATCAGGCCGCCCACGAATCGCTCGAGGCTGCCGAACAGCACGCGGTGGATCATCACCGCGCGTTCGCGTTGGCCCTGCTCGTTCACGAAGGTGACGTCGAACCGGTCGGGCAGGTTCAGGTCGATCTGGATCGTCGGGCCCTGCCACTCTCTGCCGATCGCGTCGCGCATCTTGATATCGATCTTCGGCGCGTAGAAGACCCCGCCGCCCTCGTCGAGCTGGTAGGCGACCTCGCGGACGCCGAGCGCGGTGCGCAGGGCCGCCTCGGCCTTGTCCCAGAGGTCGTCCGTTCCGAGCCGCTTGGCCGGCCGCGTCGCGAGGTAGATCGCGGGGTCCGTGTAGCCGAAGATCCGCAGGAACTCCATCGCGAGATCGAAGACCTTCCCGATCTCGTCCTGGGCCTGGTCCCACGAGCAGAAGATGTGCGAGTCGTCCTGGGTGAACCCGCGCACGCGCAGCATCCCGTGAAGCGTGCCGCCGCGCTCGTAGCGGTACACGGTGCCGAGCTCGCCGATCCGCATCGGCAGATCGCGATACGAATGGATCTTCGACTGGAACACCTTGATGTGCCCCGGACAGTTCATCGGCTTGATCCAGAAGTTCTGGGTGCCCTCATCCAACGGCAAAGGCCCGTACATGTTCTCGCCGTACTTCTCGAGATGCCCCGAGCGCTGGTAAATCTTCTCGTGGGCGATGTGGGGCGTGTACACGAGCGTGTAGCCGCGTTTGCGGTGCTCGGCCCGCCACCAGGTCTCGAGCTCCTCGCGGACGATCGCTAGGTTCGGCAGCCACAGCACGAGCCCCGAGCCGAGCTCCTCGTCGATGCGGAAGAGCTCGAGGTCGCGACCGAGCGCGCGGTGGTCGCGCCGCTCGATCTCCTTGAGGCGCTCGAGGTATGCGTCCAGTTCGGCCCGCGTCGGCCACACGGTGCCGTAGATGCGCTGGAGCTGGGCGTTGTGCTCGTCCCCGCGCCAATACGCACCGGCGACGGACATGAGCTTGAACGGCCCGATCTTCCCGGTGCGCTCGAGGTGCGGCCCGCGGCAGAGGTCGACGAAGTCGTCGTGCTTGTAGATGCCGACCTTTCCCGCTTCGATCGTCTCGTCGAGCTTCTGGATCTGGTCGACCTTGTAGTCCTGGTGCCTCTTCCCGAAGAAGTCGAGCGCCTGCGGCACGTCCATCTCGCTCCGCTCGAACGGGACATCCTTCGTCACCATCGCCTGCATTCGCTCCTCGATCTTCGCGAGATCGTCCGGCTGGAGCGCCCGCGACAGGTCGAAGTCGTAGTAAAAGCCATCGGTCACGGGCGGCCCGAAGCCGAACTTGGCCTCGGGGAAGAGCTCGAGGACCGCGCCGGCCATCACGTGCGCGGTCGAGTGGCGCAGCGCGTAGAGGTCATCCGGTCCGTGGTCCGGCTTGCGGGACATCGATCCTGTTTTCGCCATCTCGTCCTCCTCGTGATGTGGCCATCACTGGGACGAGATCACTCTCGCGGTTCCACCCAGCTTCCCCGGTGTGACACCAGGGCGCTCATTCGTCGGCGCTCGGCGGTGGTCTCCTTCGCCTGGATCGCGCCGGCTTCCACTGTCCCGGCTCGCTCGGCGATCGTTCGGCGAGGCACTGTCCGCGTCGTCGCGCTGCGGAGATATTAGCTGCCGACGTCCTCGGGAGCGCGGAATCGCATCGCGGACCAGGTCTCGTCGAACGCCACGAGCGTCACGCCCGCGAGCTCGTGCTTCGCCATCGCCGCGTGCAAGATGTCGCGATCGAGGTCCGTGCCGGCCTTCGCCCCACC
>DASUSA010000134.1:0-4416 GCA_036375335.1 Candidatus Limnocylindria bacterium | reverse complement strand
ACCGGCTGGAACCGGCGCTCGAGGGCCGCGTCGCGCTCGATGTACTTGCGGAACTCGTCGAGCGTCGTCGCGCCGATGCACTGGAGCTCGCCGCGGGCGAGCGACGGCTTCAGGATGTTTGCGGCGTCCACGGCGCCTTCGGCCGCGCCAGCTCCGACGAGCGTGTGCAGCTCGTCGATGAACAGGACGACGTCGTGGGCGTGACGGAGCTCCTCGATGATCTTCTTGAGGCGCTCCTCGAACTCGCCGCGGTACTTCGTGCCGGCGACGAGCGAGCCGATGTCGAGCGTCAGGACGCGCTTGCCCTGGAGCGTCTCGGGGACGTCGCCCTTCACGATCCGGTGGGCCAGGCCTTCGGCGATCGCGGTCTTGCCGACGCCAGGCTCGCCGATGAGCGCCGGGTTGTTCTTGGTGCGCCGGCTGAGGATCTGGATGACGCGCTCGATCTCCTTCTCGCGGCCGATGACCGGATCGAGCTGGCCGGCCTTGGACATGGCCGTGAGGTTCACCCCGAGCTGGTCGAGGGTCGGAGTCTTGGAGCTCCCAGATTTCGCTCCGGCGCCGGCCGCCTCCTGCGTCGCAGGGTGCTGCTGGCCGAGCGTGGCGATGACCTGGTGGCGGACCTTCTCGAGCGACACGCCGAGCGATTCGAGCACGCCCGATGCGATCCCCTCGCCCTCGCGCACGAGTCCGAGGAGCAGGTGCTCGGTGCCGACGTGGCTGTGGCCCAGCTTGCGGGCCTCGTCGATGGCGAGCTCGATGACCTTCTTGGTGCGCGGTGACAGCGTGATCTCGCTCGGCGAGGTGGTCGAGTCGCCCCGGCCGATGATGAATTCCACGGCCGTGCGGACCTTGGAGAGCTCCACGCCGAGGGAGTCGAGCACCCGTGCGGCGACGCCTTCGCCTTCCCGCACGAGGCCGAGGAGGAGGTGCTCGGTCCCGATGTAGTTGTGGTTGAAGCGGATGGCTTCGTCCTGGGCAAGGGCCAGCACGCGCTTCGCCCGATCGTTGAAGCGGTCGAACGGTCCCACTAGCGGACCGGTTCCATGGACCCGAACGCAGTCGACATCGTCTTCCGATTATACGTTCGGAGGTTGCGCGTTCTGGGCGTCGGCCTGCCGAATTGACAGGGAAAGTCGGCGCCGCTCGGGGTCGATCGCCACGATCTTCACCCGAACGTGTTCCCCCACCTGGACGGCGTCCCCGGGCTCCGCGACCCGGTGGGCGGCCAGCTCCGACACATGGACCAGTCCTTCTAATCCGTCACCGATGCGGGCGAACGCGCCGAAGGCCATCAACCGGGTGATCGCAGCGTCGTAGACCCCGCCCGCGGTGAAGTCCGTTCCCACCCGGGTCCAGGGATCCTCGGTGAGCTGACGGATGGACAGGGAGATGCGCTCCTTCTCAGGGTCGATGGCGGTCACGACGACGCGGACCGGGTCGCCGACCTGATGGACCGCCATCGGGTTCAGGCCCTTATCCCACGTGATCTCGGATCGATGGACCAGCCCGTCGGCGATGCCGACGTCGACGAACAGCCCGAACCCGGTGACGTGGGTCACGGTGCCATCGCGGACGTCGCCAACGCTGAGCTGTGCGGCCGCCCGGGCCTTCCGCTGCCGGCGCAGCTCCTGGGTCGCGGCCTTCTCTGAAAGGATCAGCCGGTTCCGCTTCTGGTCGACCTCGATGACCTTCAACGTCAGATCCTTACCAACGAGCGCGCGGACCGCGCCGGGAACGGCCTCGCCGCTCTCCGGACGCTCAAGCGCACCGAGCGACGCGAGCTGGGATAGCGGAACGAAACCCCGGACACCCAAGTCCACAACGACACCGCCGCGGTTCGCCTCGACCACCGGAGCGGCGATGACCTCGCCGCTGTCCTTCATCTGGGCCATCTCCTGCCACCGGCGCACCGGCCGAGCCCGGCGAAGCGACAGCAGCGCATGGCCCTGCGGCCCCTCCGGGTGGACCACCAGCGCGAAGACCGTGTCCCCGATCTCGAGCGGCGCGTTCAGCGAGGCGTTCGCCTCGCGCAACGAGAGGATGCCGGCCGAGTGTCCGGCCAGATCCACCAGGACCTCATCGCCACTGACGGCGGCGACCGTTCCTTCGACTGTCTCGCCCGAGCGGAGCGGCCGGAATGCCTCTTCCTCGCGCTCGACCTCGGCCAGCAATTCGGCCATGGTCTGGGGCGTCACAACCGCTGGGGCGGCATTTGACGTGCCACCGATGCCGGATGCGCGAGGCCCGCTCCCTAGAATTGGAGGCAGCCCCGAGCTTCCGGGGGATGGGAGGTCGTCCCGTCAACTCGACCGCACGCTGGCCCGAGCGTCTCGAACACGCGGCCACCCTGCTCCGCGCGGAGGGGGCCGCGGTCGTCGCCCTCAGAGGCGGCGACTTCACGACGCTCTTTTCCTACCGCATCGACCCCGGCGTCGACTGGAGCGGGCTCGTCGGACCGGAACGGCTCCGCGAAGCGATGAGCAGCGAGGCCGCGGTGACCGCCTCGATCGCCGCCGGGCGCTGGACCGAACAGGCCGCCTACGCCGTGATCGTCGCGATCGAGCGCGACGAGCTCGGCGCGTCCTGTCTCTGTGCACTCCGGCGGAGCGTGCCGTTCGACGCGGTCGAGGTGGCCGGGGCGTACGCCGCGTCGCGGCTCATGGCGAGCTCGATCGAGGACGGCCGCAAGCTCGCGGTCGCCGAGCGCGCCGGCGCCGCGAGACTGGCCCAGCGCTCCGTGCGGCACGAACTCGAGCACACCCGGGACCCCGCCGCGCTGTCGCGCGCCGCCGCGTTGATCGCGGCGAGCATCGACGCGAACGGCGCGTCGATCATGCTCATCGACGGCGCCGAGCTTCATCTCAGCGCGTCGGTCGGGCTGCCGAAGGCGATGCTCGGACACCGGCAGCGGATCGGCGAAGGGATCGCCGGCTACGTCGCACAGAGCGGCGAGCCGGTGGAGCTGTCCGGCGTGGTGCGCGATGACCGGTTCACCGGTACCGATCCGGATGCCGGGTCGTCGCTCTCCATCCCCCTTCGGGTAGCCGACCGCGTGATCGGCGTCCTGAATGTGAAGCGCGCCGCCGGCGGCGAGGAGTTCGATGACCTCGAACGCACACTCGTCAGCGACCTCGCCGACGAGCTCGCCCGGGCCGTCGGTCCGGGGACGACCTCGACGTTCGAGCCGCCGATGCCCGAACCGGTCGCCCCGGCCCGGGCGGAGCCGCGGACCGAGATGCTTCGGGTGCTCGCGGTGGAGGACCACCCGGTGATGCGGATCGGCATCCGGGCGCTCCTCGAGCGGGAAGGGATGACCGTTGTCGGCCTGAGCGCCACCTGCGCCGAGGCCGTGGAGCAGGCGCGGCAGGGTCTGGCCGACGTCGCGCTGGTGGATCTCAACCTGCCCGACGCCGAGGGTGTCGACGTCATCGAGCGGCTGCACGACACCGCCCCGCAGCTCCCCGTGATCGCCTACTCGATCGACGGCTCTGCCGACCGGGTACGTGCCGCCGTCCGGGCCGGCGCGATCGGGTATCTCACCAAGGGGACGCCGGCCAAACGGGTCGTCGCGGCGTTGCGTGCGGCGGCCGCCGGGCTCTCCGCCCTCGGTCCGGAGGAAGCGGCCGCGCTCGCCGAGCCGCACGACGCGGTCACCCTGGTGCAAAAGGCGGTGGCCCGCTCGCTCCCGAATGGGTTCGATCATCCACCGTCAGCGCCGATCGTTACCCAAACGGCTGCGCCGCTGGATCGCTCTCCGAAGGATGCATTGAGCGCCCGCGAGCTCGAGCTCCTCAAGTACCTGGCCGAGGGGTACACCAATAAGGAGATCGCTCGGGCGATGGTCCTCGCCGAGGACACCGTCAAGAAGGCCGTTCAGACGCTCATCGCGAAGCTCGGCGCGACCGACCGCACCCATGCGGTGGTCATCGCCCTCCGGTCGGACCTGATCCAGTAGTTTCGGCCGCGATCCGGCCGGTTCCCGAGGCCCCGAGTGGGTATGCCAACTAGACCTGACTGGGGCTTCAGCGGGGCCGCCCTGACGACGAAAGTTCCCTCTGCGCCGCCCGGCCGAACGGGCCGATCGGCGCCAAGGGAGAAAGTGCGTGGACACCGGCCAGCTTTGGGCAAGCTGCCGACAGGGCGATAGCGCTTCGCGGTGCGCGCTCATCGAGCGGTACGCGGCGCTCGCGACCTCCGTCGCCCGCCGCATGCGCGTGCCGACCGGGGCGCTCATGGGACGCGATGACGTCGAGTCGGCGGCCCTCATCGGCCTGATCAACGCCGTGGACCGTTACGACCCCGACCGCGGCGTCCCGTTCGAGGGCTACGCGGGACTCCGGATCCGCGGGGCGATCCTGGACGAACTCCGCCGGCTCGACGATCACACCCGCGACGAGCGCCGGCGGGCCCGCG
>DASUSA010000133.1:0-6097 GCA_036375335.1 Candidatus Limnocylindria bacterium | reverse complement strand
CGGCACGCCGCAGAAGACGAGCCGCGCGATCGACGACATCGTGGTCGCACATCTCTAACCGGATCGATGGACAGCGAGGAGAGGACGGGGTCGGTCGTAGAAACGACCCTTCACCTTCGAGTAGACCGGCGAGCCACCGGAGATCCGGCGGGTCCACGATCATCACATCGGCGCGGTCTTGCATACCGTTCCGCTAAACTTGCGTGACCGACGGCACCTCGCGGAGACGCTGGTGTAATGGCAGCACAACGGGTTGTGGACCCGTTTGTAGCGGTTCGAAACCGCTGCGTCTCCCCGATCGAAGCGAGGCCGCAGGTCGGCCACGCCTTCAGCAGCCCGAGTCAGCCGAGCCGCTAGCGGGTGCTCTGCCTCGACCCGCTCTTCACGCTGGCGTGCGCGTATGGGACCGGGACGGTAAGCCGGATCGCGTAGCCGGTCTTCCGTGCGCTCGATCCAGGCTGCGCGACGCGCCGGCCAGTGGCCGGAACGGTGACGTCCCGCGCGGCGAACGCTGTCGCGGCGACATCGGATGACCGCGTCGGCCGTGTTGGCGGCGCCTTTCCCACCTTCGGCGACGGTGCGTCCTTCGGGTCGGTCCGCTTCTCGAGGGTTGGCGCGGTGCCGGTGCCCTTCTTGATGTCGACGCCCGAGTTTGTGCCGGGAGCCACGGTGTCGTTCAGCTCGACGGCCGGCTTGCCCTTGTCCTCGAGCCTCGTTGTGACGGTGGCCGAGCTGTTGCCGGCCACGTGCGTCGTCAGCGCGCCATCGGGAACGTTCGGCATTGTCACCACGAGATGACCGTCGACGACCTTCAGCTGCGCGCCGGGCGTCTGCAGGATCTTCTTTCCATCCTTCTGGCCATTTGCGCGACCCAGCGTGTCCACGACAAGAGCGTTCTCGTCTGTGATCGTCACGGTCACGGTGCGGTCCGGCGCGGCGACCGGCGCGGGCTGCGCAGGTGCCTCACCGCTACGCGTCTTCGTCTGGTGGCCGGGCTGCGTCAACACCGTGGCGGTGGCCTGCGTGTCGGTATCGGCGACCGCGCCCTCGGTGGTGGTCTGGGTCGTCGTCCCATCGGGCTCGATGGCGACGGTGAACTGCGTGCCGCGCACCGAAGCGGTCGCGGTCGAGGTGTGGATCTCGTACATCGATCCAGTGGTGAGGAGATGCGTCACCACATGCCATGTCACACCGAGGTTCTGCTGCATCACGATGATCGTGTCGCCATTCGGGTCCGATCGGGCGGAGTCGATGGTGAGCTCGGACGCAGGCTCCATCTCGACTGTCGAACCCTCGAAGTACGTGAGCACGGCGCGCGCATCGGCGCCGGTCATGATGGTGTCACCTGCGATGAGCACGGCGCCGTCGGCCGCCGACTCGAAGTCACCGCCAGCGTGCCGAACCCAAACGGATCCGGCGAGGATCGTGAGTGTTGACGCACCCGACGCGGCGGCCTGGCCGGCCGGCACGAGCGCACCTGTGACTCCCAACATGATCGCGATGACGAACGCCACACCGGTGGCCGTGACGCCCAGACGCAAGCGCCTGTTCATTGCTACCCCTGTGCGCGAACTCCCCATGACCGTGAGCCCCACGGGCGCGGCCGCCTTTTCGGGACGCTCGAACTAACGGGATGGCCCTGCCACCGGTAGGGGGCTGTTCGGCCGCCCTCGTATCTAACACGTGACAGCCTGCTTGTTCGCTCGAAATATCGCCCAATAACGCTACTCGCGGGGTGGCGAATACTCCGACACCGGTACCAGGAATGGACGCGTGCGTCCGGGCTGAACTGTCAGCGGCTCGGGCAGCCCCGGCTTCGCGAACACCGCGACGCGCAGTCCGTGCAGCCGCTCCGTGCGCCGTTCCCACTTCGTGCCGCACACCGGACACGAGAACTGACCGTCCGCCATCCGATCGCCGTACTGCAACAGGATCTTCGCGCAGCAACGCTCGACATTCGGCTCGTGTCCATCCTGCGCGGCGAGATACGGAAACGTCGCGGCAGGACCCTGCCGGTCGCGGCGGACGAACGCGCGGCCGTCGCCTCGGGTGAACGTGTCGGCCGCGGTCTTGCGCCACGCGGTCGCGTCTTCGGGACAGCTGAAGGTCGCGCCGTCCGCATAGAAGCCGCCCCACTCGACGATCCAGTCCTCGCAGCAGTCGGAGAGGATCACACGATCCAACGGAGCACCGCCTTCTGCGCGTGCAGCCGGTTCTCGGCCTGGTCGAACACCGCGCTCTGCGGTCCGTCGATCACCTCGTCGGTGATCTCCTCGCCGCGATGAGCCGGAAGGTCGTGCAGGACGATCGCGCCCGGCTTCGCGTGCACGAGCAGCTCGCGGTTCACCTGGAAGCCCTGGAACGCGCGGCGACGTCGCTCGTACTCCTGCTCCTGACCCATGCTCGTCCACACATCGGTGTACACGACATCGGCGCCCCGGACGGCGGCGACCGGGTCCTGCCCGTACGTGACGCGCGCGCCGGTCGATCGCGCGGCCACGTCCGCGAGCTCGCGATAGCGCGGCAGCGGCTCGAAGCCCGCGGGTGTCGCCACCCGCAGGGTCATGCCGGTCTTCGCGGCGCCGAGCATGAACGAGTGCGCGACGTTGTTGCCGTCGCCGATGTACGCCGCGACGACGTCGCGCAGGGAGCCGACGCGCTCGCGGATCGTGAAGATGTCAGCGAGGCCCTGGCACGGATGAGTCAGGTCCGACAGCCCGTTGATCACCGGGACCGATGAGTACTTCGCGAACTCCTCGAGCGTCTCGTGCGCGAAGGTCCGGAGAACAACTACATCGACGTAGCGGCTCACGACCCGGGCCACGTCGGACACGCTCTCGCGGCGGCCGAGCCCGACCTCCTGCGGCGACAGGTACGAGCTGTGGCCGCCGAGGTCACGCATCGCAACATCGAAGGACAGACGCGTTCGCAGGCTCGGCTTCTCGAAGATCATCGCCAGCGCGCGTCCGCGCAGCGGCGCGCCGGCCGGTACCGGATCGCGCTTCAACGCCGTCGCATCGTCCAACAGGGCGGTCAGCTCGGCAGGAGAGAGATCGGCGATCGACAGGAAGTGGCGCACCCGCGTCGCGACGGTGGTCATTGGATCGCCCGCAGCCGCGGGCGCTGCTGCTTCAGGAGGGCGAGCAGGGCGTCGGCAAGCCGTGTGGCGTCGTGCCGGATCGTGTCCTGCTTGTTCCAGAGCTCCCGCGGTCCACTCCACTTGTCGATGATCGGCGCCATCGTGACGCGGACACCGAGGCGCTCGATGAGCGCGATCTCAGCCTCGGTCGGGTCGAGGTAGCGCATGCCCAGCTCGGCGTGGTGGTCGCGGAGATGTGCGGGCGGCGCATCGTCGTTGAGGAGCACCACGTCGAGGCCGGTGCCGCCGAGATAATCGCGGACCGCGGCGACGTGCTCGGACAGGGTGACCGCGTCGGTCTGCCCCGGCTGGGTCGTGGTGTTTCCGATGTAGACCACGAGCCCACGGGCTTCGCTGATGGCGCGCGCGATCTCCGGCACGAGCAGGCACGCGCAGACGGTCGTGTACAGCGAGCCGGGTCCGAGCGTGATGAGATCCGCGGCCTCGATCGCCTCGACCGTGCCGGCCGCGGCCTTCGTGTCCGCGTCGCGCAGGAAGATCCGTTCGATGCGCGCCTTGCCGAGGCCGCGCACGTTCTCCTCCTCCTCGACCACGCTGCCGTCGGCGAGCTTCGCGCAAAGATGCGTGTTGTAGAGCGTGACTGGCAGGATCTTCCCACGGATGCCGAGCAACCGCGCCGCTTCCTCGACGCCGCGAAGGAATGAGCCTTCCTGCTGGGCGAGCGCGGCGATGAACAGGTTGCCGAACGCCATCCCGTTGAGCTCGGCGCTCTTGTCCGTCTCGAAGCGGTGACCGAACAGGCGTCGCAGGACCGGATCCCCTTCTGCGAGCGCCGCGATCGCGTTGCGCACGTCCCCCGGCGCGGGCAGGTCAAGCGCGATCCGCACCTTTCCGGTCGACCGGCCCGAATCTGTAACCGCGATGATCCCGGTGATCTCGTCGGTATGAGCGCGCATCCCGGCCATCACCGTCGGTGCGCCAAGCCCTCCGCCGAGGCAGACGACGCGCAAATGCTGGGCCATTCGCGAATCTTGCCAGAGATACGGAACGCCGCGCCGTATGCAACCGCGTCACCCGCGCGGGGGAGGCGATCGGGGGAGCCGGACGCTCATGATCCCCGAGTCATGCAGCTGCGCAAACTGAACACCACCATCCGCGATGCCGCCCCATGGCTCGGATTGACGGCGGTCATCGGGCTCGTCGACTACTTCACCCCGTCGACGTACGGATTCGCCTCGATCTACTTCATCCCGATCTTCCCGGCGGCCTGGCGCTCGCGCACCGTCGGTTTCGTCGTTGCGACAGCGTCCAGCGCCGCGTGGATCTACTGCGACGTCGTCCAGCGTCCGGTGGCCGACGTACCGGCGCAGCTGTTCAACTACAGCACCCGGATCATCGTGTTCATCCTCGCGGTCATCCTCGCGTCGACGCTCCAGCGCGAGCAGCACCGCATCGGTGAGCTCGACCGTCAGCGGCGGAGCCTCCTCACCCTCCTTGAGCACGAGGTCCCGGGACCGCTTCGCGAGCTCGCGACCGAGCTCCGAGGGATCTCCGGCGTCGCGCCGGCTGTCGCCGACCGCCTCACGAAGCGCGCCGAGCAGCTCGTCTTCCTCTCCGACGATCTCGCGTCGCTCGGCGAGCTCGAGGCCGCCGGCCTGCACCTGGAAAAGCGCACCACCAATGTCGTCGACATGGTCCACGAGCTGCGGGCCGGAGCGTCGGATCGACAGCACGTGGTGCTGACCGTACCGGTCGCTCCCGTTCGCGTGAACGCGGACCCCGACCGGCTGCGCCAGGCCCTCGATGCGATGTTCCGCGAGGTGAGCGCGACGGCGGAGTCGGTGAGCGTCGATTGCCGAACCGACAAGGGCTCCGCGGTCATCTCGATCGGCAGCGCGACCATGGCGGTCGTCGCCGGCGCGGCGACGATGGTTCGCGGCGACGACCCCGCGGTCGGCGCTCGGACCCAGCTCGCCCGCGTGCTCCTCGCCGCCCACGGCGGCACCCTCTTCGGGGCCCGCGAGTCCATGGGCCGCGGCCAGCGGCTCATCGCGCGCCTGCCGCTCTAACAGACCACAAACGCATTACGGCGCGCCCGCGCCCAGCTAGCGATTCCGCGCTTGGTATGAAGCCTGCTCGTCTTCATATTGATGCGCCGACACGTGCCCAGTTGGGCGACCCAGTTCGCCGTCGGCATGGCGCTCGTACTGATCGCGGTCGCGCTCTTTGCAGCACTCCTTGGCGCGGCGGTCCGGGGACCGACGGCGTTTTTTGACGAGCTCGGGAAGACCGTCGCCCGGCTCGGGCCGCAGGCCCAGCCCGACATCGCGGACGACGCGCAGCTCAAGGCAGTGATCAGAGCCATGCCGGACGGGAAGCTCACCGTCGGCTCGGTGGTCGAAGACAAGGGTGAGGTGGTATTCACGATCACCTCGCCGCGCTCGGCGGTGAAGGCGGCGGTCAAGCCAGGCGATCAGCTCCGGATCGCGAAGGACGGGAGCGTCGAGATCGCGCCCACCGGGATCCCCGGCCTGCTGGACCAGCTCCAGCGCAGCATCGACGACCTGAAGCGCCGATTCTTCGGCGGGCCATGACCAGATAACAAAAGGCCGCGCCTTGACGGCGCGGCCATTCGTCCTAAGAGAACGCGATGGGTCTAGCTGGCGCGCTTGAGGGACGCGCGCTCCGACCGGATCGCGGCCGTCTGGCGCGCTACGAGCTCCCCGCGCCACGCTTTGCGGCGCTCGAGGGCCTCGTCGTAACCATGGTCGTAGGCACGGACCGCGAGGAACCCGACAACGACGATCCCGAGTGCGGTGCCGAGCATCATCCCGAGGGCGAAAATGAGCATTCCCGTTCTGCCTTTCCGCGCGCCTGGCGCGGTCCGTATTCCTGGATGACCGAAATGCACGGGACGTGCCACCATGGCCGCTGCTTGACTGACCTGCCGCTCGCCGTAGAGGCCAACGCCGTCCGGAAACATTTCGGTTCGGTAAC
>DASUSA010000132.1:0-2323 GCA_036375335.1 Candidatus Limnocylindria bacterium | reverse complement strand
AAGCGGCTGCCCGCCGAAGAGCAGCGGCCCCTTCCCTTGGACGGCATCGGAGTACTCCTTGATCCGGTCCGCGAGGGCCTGGCCTTCGGTGGTGAGCGGGCGCGCGACCAGGTAGCCGAATGCCGCGAGCGCGGAGATGAGCGCGATGAACACGAGCGCAACTGCGAGCGTGCGGGGCATGCGGTCCTCGAGCCGGCCGATGAGCGGCGAGATGGCGAACGTGAGCGCCGCGGCGAGGGCGAACACGAGCAGCACGTGCGCGAACGGAACGAGCGTGTCCAGGACGAGGCGTGATGCGGCCAGGACCGCTAGGATCGCGAGCGCCGCGAGGGCGACGTAGCTCGGCCACCAGTCGAAGAGCGCAGGCAGCCCCGCCCGCCGGGGCGACCACCGCTTGAGGTCGCTCTGCTGCAGGCTCTCGACAAGGTCAGGCTTCCGCTCCTCGGGGGGCGGCGGGAGCGGGGTCGGCTTCATCCGGGCTTGCTGAGGCACCGGCCATGCCACCCTGCTCGGCCGCGATTTCGTGCCTTTTTGCTTGACTTTTCCTGGATTTCTGCTAGAACAGATGTTCTAACAGGGAACGTGAGAAAAGTCAAGCAGATAGGCAGGAAATCGCGGGCGGGCATGGTGGCACGGTCGGTGCCTCAGCAAGCCCGGATGAACGCGACTCCCCTCCCGCCGCCCCCCGAAGAGCGGAAGCCTGACCTCGTCGAAAGCCTCCAACAGAGCGACCTCAAGCGGTGGTCACCCCGCCGCGCGGGTCTCCCTGCGCTCTTCGACTGGTGGCCGAGTTACGTCGCGCTCGCCGCGCTCGCGATCCTCGCGGTCCTCGCCGCATCGCGGCTGCTCCTGGACACGCTCGTCCCGTTCGCGCACGTGCTGCTCGTGTTTGCCCTCGCCGCGGCGCTCACCTTCGCCATCTCGCCGCTCATCGGCCGGCTCGAGGACTACATGCCCCGCACGCTCGCGGTCGCGCTCGTGTTCGTCGCACTCATCTCCTCGCTCGCGGCATTCGGGTTCCTGGTCTCACGACCGCTCACCGTGGAAGGCCAGGCGCTCGCCGATCGGATCAAGGAGTACTCCGACGCCGTCCAAGGGAAGGGGCCGCTGCTCGTCGGCGGGCAACCCCTCCCGCTCGGCGTCGAGGAGCAGATCCGCTCGATCGCGGTGGCCCAGGGACCGGATCTCGCCGCTCGTTCGGCGGGGCTCGTGCTGGCGTTCCTGGCCGTACTGGTGGACCTCGCGATCGTGCTCGTCGTCACGTTCTACCTGCTGCTCGATGCGCGCCGGTTCCGCGTGCTCATCCTTCGCGCGCTCGAGCCGCCGAACCGCGCCGGCGCGCGACGCGTCTTCTACGAGATCGCGCGGGTCTTCGGCGCGTACATCCGCAGCCAGCTCATCGTCGCCATATCGCTCGCCGCGCTCGTGACCATCTCGCTCGCCATCATCGGCGTGCCGTACGCGGTCCTTCTTGGCGCCTTCGCCGGCATCGTCGAGCTGATCCCGATGCTCGGCCCGTTCCTTGGCGCGATCCCCGCGCTGCTCATCGCGTCGACCCAGCCGTTCCCCACGGTGCTGTGGGTGGCGATCGCGTTCGTCGTGATTCAGCAGCTCGAGAGCAACGTCCTCGTGCCGCGACTCACCGGGAACGCGGTCGGACTCCACCCGCTCGCCGCGATGCTCGCGCTGCTCGCGGGCTTCGAGGCCGGCGGGGTCATCGGCGCACTCTTCGCCGTGCCGCTCGTCGGGCTGATCTGGGTGCTCATCTCGACGGCCGTGTTCGCGTGGCGGGGCCGGCGGCTCGACCTGCAGCGGCGCCGGCGAAGCGTGCCGTGGCGGCCGCGCCGCAGGCGCTACGTCGCGGAGACGCAGTCGGGGCCGCGGTCGGTGTAGCTAGCGGACGGGTACGTGACGGCCGGCCATGGCCGGCGCGGGCTCATCGATCGGCTCCGGTCGCTCCGTCGCGCTGATCACGACGCTCACGGCGACGGCGAGCGTCGCCCCGACGAATGCCGCCACCAGCAGCACGCCATCGGCCGGACGGCCCGGCGAGTTCGCGAGCTGGGCCCACGTCACGAAGACCATGTAGAGCACGGCCGCGCCGGACGCGATCCCGGCGGTCGCCGCGAAGACGTACAGCGCGAACCAGCGCTTCGGCCGGCGGAGCACGCTGTCGAAGGTGGAGCGCAGGAGCCGGGTCACCGTCCACACGACCAGCGACGCGACGACCCAGGCCATGATCGTGGCGATCCAGGTGACGTCCGCGGTGCTGATCCGCGACACGATGCCGGTCATCTGACCCCAGAGCGTGGTCGGATCGAGC
>DASUSA010000131.1:0-2916 GCA_036375335.1 Candidatus Limnocylindria bacterium | reverse complement strand
CCGCCTCGCTCGCTGGCATCAGCGTGTTCCTCGCGATCGCGCCCGGGGTGATTGTGAGCCCGCTCGCCGGCGCGCTCCTCGATCGGTATGGCCGGGTGCGGTTGATGGTCTCCGACTACGCCGCCTCGGCGATCGCACTCATCGGGATCGTCGTGCTCGCGAATCTCCACGCGCCGCTGCCCGCGATCCTCGCGCTCGTCGTGCTCAGCTCGCTCATGAACCCGCTCGGCACGAGCGGCTCGCGGTCGCTGTTCCCGCTGGTCATCCCATCGCACCTTTGGGATCGCGCGAACGCGGTGGACTCGATGTTCTACATGATCACGACGGTGCTCGGCCCGCCGCTCGCGGGCGCGATCGTCGCGTTCTACTCGCCGGAGGCCGCGATCGCCGGGACGGCGGTTGTGTTCCTCGCCGGTGCGATCACGCTCGTCGCGGTGCACGACGTGCCGTCCGAGCGCGAGGATCGCGTCGGGCTCCTCGCCGAGGCGCGCGCGGGCGTGCTGTACGTCGTGCGGCATCAGACCCTGCGCGGCCTCGCGGTCGGGATGTCGGTCGTGAATCTGGGGCAGGGGATCCTCATCGTGGCCCTGCCGGTGAAAGTCCTCGAGGGCGGCTACGGTGGCGTGCAGGTCGTCGGGATCCTCTGGTCGATCATGGGGCTGAGCGGGATCGCGAGCGGCCTCAGCGCCGGGCGGCTCGGGAGCGTCGGGCGGGAACGACCGATGCTCGTTGGCGGGATCCTCGGGATCGGCGCCGGCATCGCCGCGATCGCGAGCGCGTCATCGCTCGCCGGGCTGGTCCTCGGGGTCGTGCTCGTGGGCATCGGGAGCTCGGTGATGGATGTCGCGCTGTTCTCGCTCCGCCAGCGGGTGACCGATCCGGCGTGGTTCGGCCGCGCCTTCGCGGTCTCGATGCACCTGAACTATTCGGGAATCCCGGTCGGCTCGGCGCTCTCCGGACCGCTGCTCGCGATCTCGACGCCGGTCGCGCTCGCCGCCGCTGTCGCCTTCGCGGTCGGCGCGGCCGCGCTCACGTTCGTGATGGTGCCGTCGAGCGAGCCAGGCTGACCTCGCCGCGCGGAGTCCGCGCGCGCAGTCCAGGCAGCACGTCCTTCTGGAACAGCCTCATGAACCGCTCCTGATCTGGACCCGGACCGTGGATCACGAGATGGTCGAAGCCCATGTCCGCGTACGCCCCGACGCGCTCCACGATCTCGGCCGGGTCCGTCGACACGATCCACCGCGACGCCGCCTCGTCGGCGCTGAGCGCCGAACAGAGCCGCTCCATCTCGCGCGGATCCTCGACCCCGACCTTCTGGTCGCCGGAAAGCGCGAGCGCCGCCCACTGCTTGCAATCCTCGAGCGCCCGCTTCGGGTCGGTGTCGTACGAGACCTTCACCTCGATCATGAGCTCGATGCTCTTCGGATCGCGGCCGGCCTTCGTCGCGCCCTCACGCACGGCCGGCAGGAGCTTCGAGCTGTAGAGCTCCTCGCCCTTGCCGCTGGTGCAGATGAACCCGTCGGCGACGCGCCCAGCGAGCCGCGCTGCCGATTCGCCGGTCCCCGCGATGTACAGCGGCACCGGCCCAGACTGCTTCCGCTCGTAGATCGTCGCGTTCTTCGTCTTGTAGAAATGGCCGTCGAACGTGACGAAGTCCTCCCGACCGAGCTGCTGCATGAGCTCGGCGGCTTCCTTCATCCGCGCGAAGCGCTCCTTGATCTCCGGCCATTCGATCCCGAGCGGGACCTCGTTCATCGACTCGCCCGTGCCGATGCCGAGGAAGAACCGGCCGCCGCCGAGGGACTGAATCGTGGCGGCCATCTGCGCGACCAGGGCGGGGTGGTAACGGAAGGTCGGCGTCGCGACGCTCGTCCCGAGCCGCACGCGCTTGGTCTGCGCGGCGAGCGCGCCGAGCCACACGAACGCGTTGGGCGCCTGGCCCCCGTGGTAGCGCCACGGTTGGAAGTGATCGCTCACCGTGACGCTGTCGAAACCGCATTCTTCGGCGAGGAGGCCGAACCGCAGCAGCTCCTGTGCACCGAACTGCTCCGCCGATGCCTTGTAGCCGATCTTCATCCCGTCACCACAGGGTAGGTCAGCTTCGCCCGACGACGATCGGTACGTCGTCACGGTTGCCCCATTCCTCCCACGATCCGTCGTAGGTCCGCACGTCGTCGTGGCCGAGCGCTGTAAGCACCAAATGCGTGAACGCCGCCCGGACGCCGGCCTGGCAGTACGTGATCGTCGCGGTCTCCGGTCCAAAGCCAGCATCGATGTACAGCTGCTCCAGCTCGTCGGGATCCTTCAGCATCCAGTCGTCGCGGAGCACGTCCTTCCAGAGGACGTTCACTGCGCCCGGGATGTGTCCCCCGTGCTTCGCCCGTGCCTCGACGCCCGTGTACTCGGCGTCGCGACGCACGTCCAGTAGCCAAGGGTCGCCGGTGCGGACTGTCTCGAGGACCTCGTCCTTGGTCGCGATCACGCCCGGGCGCGGGCGCGGTGTGAACGATGCCCGCTTCACGGTGACCTCACCGGCTTCGACGGGCCGCCCTTCGCGGATCCACTTCTGGATCCCGCCCTCCATGACTGTCATCTTGTCGTGACCGTAGCGGCGAAGCGCGAGCCAGAGCCGTGCCGCGTGGTGCCCGCCCTCGGAGTCGTAGCCGATGACGAACGTGTCGTCCCCGATGCCGAAGCGGCTCATCGCCGCCGCGAAGTCCGCGGGCTCCTGGAGCATGTACAGCGGGTGGCCCGAGGCCGGTGGGGGAGCGGCGATGTCGCGGCTCCAGTCGATATGCACGGCCCCCGGCAGGTGCGCCTTGAGATACTCGGTCCGCGCTTCGGCGTCGAAGCTGAACCGGCAGTCGACAATACGGACCTTCGGATCCTTGAGCGTGGCCGCGACCTGTTCGGTGG
>DASUSA010000130.1:0-3355 GCA_036375335.1 Candidatus Limnocylindria bacterium | reverse complement strand
TAGGTCTCGCGCAGCCACGCCACCGCGACCGAGGTGTCGAGGCCGCCTGAGTACGCGAGGACGATGACTTCCCCTTGGGTGTGCCGCTTCAACTGTGCTTCCCGATCCCGTACTCCGCGAGGCGCTTGTTGATCCCGCGGGCGCGGGCTGGATCCCGCGTTGCGATGAAGACCGTGTCGTCGCCGGCGATGGTTCCGACGACGTCGGAGAAACCGGACGTGTCGAGGGCGATCGCGAGGGCATTCGCGGTCCCGGGCGGCGTCCGGAGAACGACCATGTTGCCTGCGACGGCTCCCTGGACCGGGTATTCCTCGCAGAACCGGCGCAGCCGTTCGATGCCGCCCGAGGCCGGGAGGGTCGCCGGCGGCGCGTAGATGTGCGCGCCGTCACGCGCGACCTTCACCAGGCCGAGCTCGACGATGTCGCGCGAGACGGTCGCCTGCGTCGCCGCGAAGCCGGCCGCGCGGAGCGCGCGCACGACATCCTGCTGAGTCGCGAGCCGCTTCTCTGCGACGAGGCGAAGCAGCGTGTGCTGGCGCTGCTGCTTGCGCACGTTGAGCTCGTTCATGCCGCGGCCTCGAACACGGTGCCGGCCTGTTCCCCACCGAGCAGCGCCTCGACGGCATCGATGTCCCGAGCCGACACGATGGCCGCTCTGCAACCGGCCTGGGCCGCGACGAGACAGGCCTCGACCTTCGGGAGCATCCCTCCTTCGATGGTCCCGTCGTCGACCAGCGCCTTCGCCCGATCGCGATCGAGCGACGCGATCACGCGCCCGTCCTTCCCGCGCACGCCGGGGACGTCCGTCACGAATGCGAGCAGCCGCGCGGCGACCGCGGCCGCGATCGCCCCCGCCACGGTATCGCCGTTCACGTTCAGGATGGCGCCGTCCGCATCGAGCGCCGCGGGCGCGACGACCGGCACGCGCAGCGCCGCAAGCAACTCCTCGAGAAGTGAGCTGTCCACCATGGCGACCCGGCCGACCAGGCCGAGCGCCGGATCCTCGTGCTCGGCCCGCAGCATCCCGCCGTCAATCCCGGACAGCCCGGTCGCCGGAACGCCCTTCGCGATCAGCCGCGCGACGAGCGTCTTGTTCACAAGGCCCGCGAGCACCGCGAGCGCGACGTCCCGCGTTGGCTCGTCCGTGACCCGGAGGCCGCGCTCGAATTTCGTATCCAACCCGAGCCTCGCGGCCCACTCGCCGACGAGTGGTCCCCCGCCGTGCACGACGACCAGCGGCCGGCCGGCGTCGTTCAGGGACGCGACCAGGTCGAGCGCCGCGTCGTCCTCGCGCGCCACGCTACCGCCAATCTTGAGAACCACAGCCTCGCGCACGCGCTCGGCGGTGGGGGTACGGCTCTGACCTCTAGGTGGTGTAGTCGGCATTGATCCTCACGTACTCCGCCGAGAGATCGGTGCCCCAGGCCCGGGCCTTGGCGTCGCCAAGCCCGAGGTCGATTGCAATCGCGATGTCCGGACGTTCGAAGACCGTGCGCACCGTCGCTGCGTCGAACGGCCGCGGGGCGCCGTGCTCGAAGACCGCGACACCGCCGATGTGGATCGACGCCTTGCCCGCGTCAACCTTCGCGCCGGAGCGTCCCGCGGCCGCGAGGATGCGGCCCCAGTTCGGATCGGCGCCGTGGACAGCGGTCTTCACCAGATTCGACGTCGTGACCGTGCGCGCGGCGAGTCGCGCGTCGCTCTCAGATGCAGCACCGGTGACCTGGACCTCGAACACCTTGGTCACGCCCTCGCCGTCGGCGACGATCGCGCGCGCGAGGTCGAGGCACACGGCCGTCAGCGCGTCGAGGAACGCCGGGCCGTCGAGGGTTCCCACGCGCACGCCTGACGCGCCGTTCGCGAGAACGAGCAGGGTGTCGTTGGTGCTCGTGTCGCCGTCCACGGAGATCGCGTTGAAGCTCTCGTCCGCGGCCGAACGGAGCATCGGCCGGAGCGCCGCACTATCGATCAGCGCATCGGTCGTGACGAACGCGAGCATCGTCGCCATGTTCGGGTGGATCATGCCGGCGCCCTTGGCCATTCCCCCGATGCGGACCGCGCCGCCGGTCAGGGTCAGCTCGCGCTGGGCCACCTTCGGCCTCGTGTCGGTCGTCATGATCGCGCGCGAGGCGTCATCCCACCCGGATTCCGACAGGGCGATCCGTCCGATCGCCGGAGCGATCCGGTCCATCGGCATCGGCACGCCGATGACGCCGGTGCTCGCGATCGCGACGTCGTGCGGGTCCACGTGCAGCAACTCGGCGGCGGCGTTCGCCATCGCGACAGCGTCGCGCTCGCCGTGCGGGCCGGTGCACGCGTTCGCGTTGCCCGAGTTCACGACGACCCCGCGGAGGTGCCCGCGGGCCAGGTGCTTTTTCGTGATCACGCACGGCGCGGCGATCACCTGGTTGGTCGTGAACACGCCAGCGGCGTGGCAGTGCTCGGCCGTGGACGCGATCACCGCGACGTCGAGCCGCGTCGTGCCGTCGTGCTTCACGCCGGCCGCGACGGCGCCCGCGACGAAGCCCCGCGCGAAAGTGACCCCGCGTCCGCCGGTCACGGCCATATGGGCATCGTCTCGAGCCCCTGGGTCTCCGTCAGGCCGCAGAGCACATTGAAGTTCTGGATCGCCTGGCCGGCCGCGCCCTTCACCAGGTTGTCGAGCACGCCGATCGCCACGAGCCGGCGGTTGTCCTCGTCGACGACCGCGTGCACGAGGCACCAGTTGCTGCCGAGCGTCGCCTTCGTCGCCGGGAACGACGACGTCACGCGCACGAACGGCTCGCCGCGGTACTGCTCCGCGTACGCCTGGCGGACCTTCACTGAAGTCACGCCGTCCTGGAGCGGCGCGTAGCACGTCGCGATGAGGCCTCGGGTCATCGGAATCAGATGCGGCGCGAATGTGAGCCGCGGCAGCGGCCCGCCGAGCGCCACGAGACCCTGCGCGATCTCGGGTGTGTGGCGGTGTGCGGGCACGCCGTATGTCCGAACGCTCTCGTCGATCGTGCCGTAGAGGAATGCGTCATCCACGACGTGACCCGCGCCCGACACGCCCGACTTCGCGTCAACGATCACATCCGGCCCGATCAGCCCGTGCTTGGTGGCGGGTGCCAGCGCGAGCAGCGCCGCAGTCGGGTAGCAGCCGGGGTTGGCCACGATCCGCGCCTTCGGCAGCGCGGCCCGCGCGAACTCGGTCAACCCATAGACAGCCTCGGCCAGGAGCTCCGGCGCGGGATGCGTGTAGCCGTACCACTTCGCGTACGCGCCCGGATCCTTGAGCCGGAAGTCGCTACCGATGTCGACGATCCGCCGGCCCTCGGCGAGCCACTGCGGCGCCAGCTTCGCCGCCTCTCCG
>DASUSA010000129.1:0-3071 GCA_036375335.1 Candidatus Limnocylindria bacterium | reverse complement strand
CGACGGGGACGGCGATCGTCTCCGTACGTTCTGGCTCACCTGCGGCATCAAGATCCGCCCCGGCGACGACGATGCCTCGCTCGCGCGCTTCGCCGCGCGCAACCCGGGGCTCATGCTCCTCGCGGAGGAGAACGGCCATCTCGTCGGCTCCGCGCTCGCGGGGTGGGATGGCCGGCGCGGCTGGCTCTATCACGTCGCGGTGCACCGCGACGAACGGCGCCGCGGCATCGGCCGCACGCTCGTCGCCGACGTCGAGCAGCGGCTGCGCGAGCTCGGCTGCCCGAAGCTGAATCTCATCGTGTGGGACGACAACACGTGGGCGATGCAGTTCTGGGAGGCGCTCGGCTACCGCCGTGAGAAGACGGTCGAGTTCGCGAAGGAACTCTGACGACCATCGCCGTCATACTTCCGTAATGGCGAAGGACCGGATGGCGTTCATCGGCGGCGGCGTGATGGCCGAGGCGATGATCCGCGGCGTCCTCGGCAACCACCTCGTCCCGCCGTCGCGCGTCACCGTGACCGGCCCGCGCCGCGAGCGCCGCGCGGAGCTCGCCAAGCAGTTCGGGATCACCGCGCTGGCGTCGAACGCGGATGCTGCGAAGGCGGCCGATGTCGTCGTGCTGTCGGTGAAGCCACAGGTCATGCCCACGGTCATGAAAGAGCTCCGCGGAAAGCTGCGGCCCGACCAGCTCGTGATCTCGATCGTCGCCGGCGCGAACATGCGAGCGCTCGAGGTCGGCCTCGATCATCCGACCATCGTTCGCGCGATGCCGAACACGCCAGCGCAGGTCGGGATGGGCGTGACGGCGTGGTATCCGTCGCACGCTGTCACGGCAGAGCAGCGCGATCACGCGAAGAGCATCGTCGCGGCGCTCGGCGAGGAGCTGATGGTCGAGGACGAGTCGTACATCGACATGGCGACCGCGCTCTCAGCGACCGGCCCGACGTACGTCTTCCTCCTGATGGAGGCGCTCGTGGACGCGGGCGTGCACCTCGGGTTCTCAAGGCGTGTCGCTGAAGAGCTCGTGCTGCGCACCGTCGAGGGCTCGGCGCTGTTCGCGCGCAAGAGCGGGCGGCACCTGGCCGAGCTGCGCAACATGGTCACCTCACCTGGCGGCACGAGCGCGGCCGCGATCTACCAGCTCGAGAAGGGCTCGCTGCGGACCGTGCTGTCGAAAGCGGTGTACGCGGCCTATCTGCGCGCGACCGAGCTCGGCGCAACTGCAGAACGGAGGGTCACGGAGGACGAATGAAGAATTGGATCGTGATCGGTCTGGCGCTCGCAGCAGGACTGCTCCTCGCGTCGTACGACTCGCGGACCGACGACACCGCCATCGAGGTCGGCTTGCTGCTCATCGCATCGGTCGGCCTTGCGGCACTCGCGCCGGCACGCTGGTGGCTGATCGCCCTGTGCGTCGGCCTCCCGATCCCGATCGCCGAGATCGCGGTCTCGCACGCCACGATCCCTCCGGCAGGCATCGCCGCGCTCGTTGTGGCGATCATCGGAGCGCTCATCGGGTTCGCGATCGCGCGCGCGTCGAGGGCGAGCGCGGCGGCCTAATTCGACTGCGGGTTGGTCTGGGTGAGCTCGAAGACCTCGCCGTTGCGCTGGATGCGGGCATGGGCGTCGACCGTGCGAAGCCACCCGGCGCCCCCGGCGACGAGAGCCTCGAACGTCTTCGCTTCGCTGATGGCCGGCCACAGCAACGCGGTGTGCTCGTGGGGGGCGCCCGCCGCGAGGAAGCGTTCGAGGTCCGTCTGATCCGCCAGGATGACCGCGCGACCGGCCGTGGTGCCATCCGGTGCCCAGTTCACCTGTCGTGATTGCCAGCGGCTGAGCCAGGCGGGAGCGGCCCCGGTCTTGTCGTACCCGACGACGCCGATGAGCGGCGTCGGGCCGAAGTCCCAGAGCCAGGCGGCCGTCTCGGCGACGAGCTCCGGGTCCGCGAGCGGCTTCCACTCGTTATCCGCGGCCGGGAGCTCGAGCACGAATCGGTCATAAGCGACCTGGCTGACCTGCATCACGACCCTTGGGATACGCCAGCGGCCGCCGGCCTCCCAGTCCCCTCGTGGGGGTGGTTCGGCTAGTACTCGGGTACTACCCGCTGCGACGCAGCCGCGGATCCAGTGCGTCGCGGAGGGCGTCGCCCAAAAAGTTGAACGTGAAGACGGCGATAAAGATCGCGATCCCGGGGCCGGCGCTCATCCACCACTTCATGTTCGCAAGGTAACGCTGCGAGTAGTTGATGTCCTGGCCCCATGACGGATACGGCGGCTGCGGGCCGAGCCCGAGGAACGAGAGTGCCGCCTCCGCGAGGATCGCGAACGCCGTCGCCAGGGTGGCCTGCACCACGAGGGCGTTCGCGATGTTCGGGAAGATGTGCCGGAGCACGATTCGCAGTGGTGGCACCCCGACGGTCCGCGCCGCGACGATGTAGTCGCGGCCGCGCACCGCGAGGACCTGGCCGCGGGTGAGGCGCGCGTAGCCGGGGATCGCGACGATGCCGATCGCGATCATCGCGTTCTGGATCTGCGGCCCGAGCGACGCGGTGATCGCGATCGCCAGCACGAGCGCCGGGAACGCGAGCAGCGCGTCGATGACCCGCATCGCGAGCAGGTCGAACGTCCCGCCGAGGTAGCCCGCGAGCAGGCCGACCGAAACACCGACGAGGAACCCGATGCTCACGGAGATCACCCCGACCGACAGCGAGATACGCGAGCCCCAGAGGACGCGCGAGAAGACGTCGCGGCCCAGGTCGTCGGTGCCGAGCCAGTGGTCGAAGCTCGGCGGCTGCAGCTGGTCGGGGATGCTCACCTTGATCGGGTCGTACGGCGAGATGAGCGGCGCGAACGCTGCGACGAAGAGGAGGATCGCGAGCAGGATGACGCCCACGAGCATCCGCGGGTTCTTGCGCAAGAACCAGCGCACCGACGAGGCTCGGCTGTGCTCGCGGAGTGGCATCGTGACGGGCAGCGCGGCGCCGCTCACGCGTCAGCACCACCGAATGAGATTCGCGGGTCGAGGTACGCGTACAGGACGTCGACCGCAAGCGTGCTGACCATGTACGAGA
>DASUSA010000128.1:0-2136 GCA_036375335.1 Candidatus Limnocylindria bacterium | reverse complement strand
GCACCCCGTGATCGGCGCGGGGATCGAGACGGTGCTGCGCATCGAGGAGCTCTATGACGTGCGCCGCGCCGCGAATCTCGCCGACGCGAAAGCGGCCGCAGAGTCATGGCCGGCGGACGCCGCGCTCCTCGACAGCGTTCTTCTCGGCGGCGAAACGCTCGACCTCGAGATCCCGTGCACGGTCCTCGCCGGCGACGCCGAGAGCGGCGCGCGCCTTGTCGCGAGGACACCGGGCGCGCGAGGCTGGCTGCTGAAAGACGCACCGCCGTCGCGACTGGTGGAAGCGGTGGACCGTTCGCTGGGGATCATCCGCGTGCGCCCCGACGTGCGCGGCACGCTCGGCATGGTCGTGGCCGCGGTCATCGTGATCGTCTTCGTCGCCGCGGTCGCCCTGTTCGTCTGGCGGTTCGTGCTGAGCTGAGCCGGGCTAGCGGCCCAGGAGCTTGCCGATGAATCCGACCCGCTGGGCCGGAGCCTCGACATCCTCGACGACCGCCGTTGGCTCGTGCATCCCACGCGTCGGATCCTCCGCGAAGAGGTACGGAAGCTTCGCGGTGATGACCGAGCCCTGCCCGGGCTGGCTGAGGATCGTGAGCGAGCCACCGATGCTCTCGGCACGTTCGCGCATCCCCGCGAGGCCGAAGTGCCCGCGCTCGGTCGCGATCGCGATCGTTGGCTCGGTGTCGAAGCCGACGCCGTCGTCCTCGATGATCACGTTGATCTCGTTCTGCCCGTATTCGAGGCGCAGCTTCGCCGCGTTGGCGTGCGCGTGCTGCGCGACGTTGCGCAGCGACTCGCCGACGATGCGCATCACCGCACGCTCGAGCGGCGGCTCGAGCTCGCGTTCGGGGCCCTGCTCCTCCATCTCGACGCGCAGCCCGGTCTGCCGGCGGACATCGTCGACCAGACGCGCGACCGTGGACGGCAGGTTGATCTCGCCGCCCTCCTTCGCGCGCAGCGCGGCCATGTACTGGCGGACCTCCGCGAGCGTTGCGCGTGCCTCGCGTGCGGCCTTGGCGAGGCTGGCGGTGAGCGCGGCCGGGTCACGGTCGAGGGCGCGCTGGCAGGCCTCGAGCGTGAGCACGACACCGGTGAGCTCCTGGGCGATACCGTCGTGGATCTCCTGCGCGATCTTGCGCCGCTCGTTCGCCGCGACGACGGCCGTCGAGTCGCCCGCGGCGGTCTTCTGCATCTGGCCAGAGAGGTACTCGCCGAGCGTGCTCGCGAAGTCGATCTCGGGGTCTGCGAACCCGCCGGTCGCGCGCCCGAGCACGAGCGCACCGAGGTTATTTCCATGCGAGCCGATGGGTGCGAGCACGAACGCGGTCGCATCGACGAACGCCCAGTCCGGTCGCCGCTCGTCGCCCGCGGCGAAGCGCGCGGTCGCAAGCTGCTGCTGCCGCACGGCCATCGTCATCGGGGGTCCGAGCGCGCCGAGCGGGATCAGGCCCGGCTTCGGCTCGGGGTATCCATGGCCCGCCCTGAACCGCAGTCCACCGGTCTCAAGCCCCCAGACCCCGACGACGTCGTTGTTGAGCATGCCCGAGATCATCTCGGCCGCGGTGCCGAGATCTTCCTCCGGGTCGTTGCCCATTGTCGCGAGGCGCGAGAGCTCGTACAGCACCAGGGCCTGCTTGCGATCGTCCTCGGTGCGGCGCATCGCTTCCGCGGCCACGAACGACGCCGCGATCTCGCCTGCGACCTGCTGCAGCGACTCGACCGACGCCTGCGTGAACCTGTCCTTCGACGCCGCGGTGTGCCTGATGTTCACCACGCCGATCGTTCGATCGTCCGCGCGCATCGGCGCGATCATCGATTCGCCGATGGTCGGGTCGTTGCCGGTGAAGCGTTGGTCCTTCACCTGGCCGCTCAGCAGGAGGGGCTGGCCGGTCTTCACGACGTAGCCCGAGATTCCTTCGCCCGCCCGCTTCCGGTCCCTCTTCGCCGCGTCGCTGAGGCCGAGCGACGAACGGACCGACAGCTGCCCGGCGTCGTCGGCGAGCATGATCGAGACGCCATCCGCGCCAAAGAGCTCAGCCAGCTGCGCGGTGGCGCGCTCGAGGATCTGCTCGGGGTCGCGCGTGTTGCGCGCGACGTCGGCGATCCGGCTCTGGGCCTTGAGGCGGGACTCGAGCT
>DASUSA010000127.1:0-5358 GCA_036375335.1 Candidatus Limnocylindria bacterium | reverse complement strand
AAGCCATCGCCCACGCGATCGGCGACGTCCCCTGGCAGGCCGACAACGCCGACCGGGCGCTCAGCGCCGAGCGATCCGACGGCGACGATGCGGGGCCCGACGCCTTGCTCGCGACGGCCCCCGTGCGCGTGATCGCCCAAGCGATCAACGCCGCGGGGATCCCGGCGCACCTCTCGTGGGATGGCGGCGCGTACGTGAGCAACGCGACGCTGTACGGCACGCTTCGTCACGCCAAGGATCGCGGCCTCGATCTGCCGACGACGTACCTGCATGTCCCCGGCACGCCCGAGATGACCACCGGGACTGCGACCCCGTCCCTGCCGCTCGAGCTGATCGTGACGGCGTTCCGCATCGCGTGCGAGGTGATCGCGACGCATGACGGTCCGGACGCACCGCTGCGCCGGTGGCCCAGCGCGATGGCCCCGTTAGCGCGCTAGGAACGCTCCGATCGCCGCTGCGACCTCGTCGGCGGCGTCGGCGATTACGTTGTGCTTCGCCCGAACGGACTTGAGCTCGAAGAAGTCGGCGAGCTCGTACTTGTATCCGTCGCGCTGCTTCTGGGTCACCAGCGCCGATTCCGATCCGACGATCAGCAGCGTCGGGAGCCGCAGCGACTCGAACCGCGGAGGGGGCGTCGCGAGCTCGCTGTACATCGTGATCGCCGCGGGCCGCGAGAACGGCAACCGGACCCGTCCGTCGCTTCCCTCGACGAGCCCCTCGGACCACAGCTCCCAGTGCTCGCGCGGTGCATACGGTGCGGCGCCGGTGCTCAGCCGGCTCGTGATCGCGTCTGCGGGATCGGCCCACGACGTGTCGAGCAGCAGCTCGTTCGTTCGAGCGACGACGTTCTCGTCGGTCATCTGGATCGCCGGGTCGAGAAGGATGAGCTTCTCGACGCGCGATCGCTCGGCCGCGACGAGCTCCATCGCGAGCCGGCCCCCGAAGCTGAATCCGATGAACGGCGCTCGCGCGATCCCCAGCGCATCGAGCGTCTCACGCACGTCGCGCAGGTGCATCGAGAGATCCCACGGGGGGTCCGCCCGTGAGCCGCCATGCCCACGGAGGTCCGGAGCCACGAGGCGGAAGCTCGGAAGGCGGTGGGCCAGTCGACGGAAGACCGTGGCGGCCCCGGTGACGCCGTGCAGCGCGACGATGGTCCGGCCGGCGCCGGGACCGAACTCGTGCACGTGGAGCCGCACGTGGGCCATCATGGGCCAACGCCGCGGGGCGAGGGGGTGACGCGTGGGTCTGCTCGACGGGAAGAAGGCCATCGTGATGGGCGTGGGCAACCAGCGCAGCATCGCCTGGGGCATCGCAACTGCGTTCCAGCGCGAGGGCGCCGAACTCGCGTTCAGCTACGCGACCGAGCGGCTGCGCGAGAACGTCGAGAAGCTCGTCGTCACGCTCCCGGGGCACGAGCGGATGGCCATCCTGCCCTGCGACGTCGGCAAGCAGGAGGAGATCGACGCGTTCTTCACGAAGGTCGGGGACACCTGGGGGAAGGCGGACATCCTCGTCCACTCGATCGCGTTCGCCGCCGTCGAGGACCTGCGCGGCCGGTTCCACGAGATCTCGCGCGACGGTCTCAAGCTCGCGATCGAGGTCAGCGCGTTCTCCCTCATCGCGCTGACGCGTGCCGCGCTTCCGCTCTTCGAGAAGGCCGGGGGCGGCTCAGTCATGTCGCTCACGTACAACGCCGTCGATCGCGTCGTGCCGAGTTACAACTCGATGGCCATGGCGAAGGCCGTGCTCGAGTCGGCCACCCGCTACCTCGCCGCGGACCTCGGCCCGCAGAACGTCCGGGTGAACGCGATCTCGGCCGGACCGCTGAAGACGCTCGCGGGCAGCGCGGTCAAGGGGATCAGCACCGCGCGTGACCTGATGGAGGAGAAGGCCCCCCTGCGCCGCAACATCACCCAGGACGAGGTGGGCAACGTGGCGGTGTTCCTCGCGAGCGAGCTGTCACGGTGCGTCACGGGGGCCACGATCTTCGCCGACAACGGCTTCAACGTGCTGGGGGTCGCGGACTAGTTCTTCGCGGCCGCCCAGATCCCCTCGATGCCGTCGCCGTTCGTGTCGCCCGACTTGAAGTCCCCGGCGTAGAGATACAGCGGTTGCCCGTTCAGGGTGACCTGCACGGTGCCGTCGGACCACGTCACCACGCCAAGCGTGCCGGCCAGGCCGGACGGTGCGGCCGGCGCACCCGTCGTGACCAGCAGCGGTGGCCAGATGCTCGCGCACGCGGCGTTGCACGCGCTCGAGCCGGGCTTGTCATTCTTGTTCGTGTAGAGGGTCATCCCGTTGCTCGCGGCCAGCACGGTGCCGAGCTTCGTACCGCTCGCGAGCTGCAGAGGCCCGCTCGGTGACGCGGCCTTTGGGGCCGGCGTGCCGTAGCCGTAGTAGTCGCCGTAGCCCGAGGTGTCCGCGGCCGTCGCCTGCGCTGCGGGCGGCGAGTACGGCGTCGACGCCGTGGTCGCCGTGGGCGTCGGGGTGGGCGCGGCACCGACCGAGGCGGCACCGCCGCACGACGCAAGCAGCACGGAGATGAGAACGACAGCCGATCGGCGCATCTGAAAGACCCTCCCTGTGAATGCTACGGGCGGACCGCCCTCGCGGATGCCTCCTCAGGGCCGGAGCTGGAGCTCGTACCCGCCCCAGCTCGCGACGATCGGGTAGCCGAGCGCGTCATTGAGCGCGAGCATGGCCGGGTCCGCCTTCGTCGCGGTCGTGTGGATCTCGCTGATGCCGTGGGCCCGGGACCAGGCGTGCACGCGCAGCTTCAGGAGCCGCCCGATTCCGCGCCGGCGGTACGCCGGCAGGACTCCGGTGATGCCCATCCGGAGCGTGTCTTCGCCGTCGCGCAGCGCCGACGACACGCCGACGAATCGTGCGCCATCGAGCGCCACGAAATGCGCGTCCGGCAACGCGAGCTCGCCCGCGACGTTCTCGGCCAACCAGTCAGCGAACGGCTGCGGTGTCGCCCGGCCGAGCCCGCCATGATCCAGGCGACAGGCCGAGTGGAGTTCCCAAGCCGCATGGAGCGCGGTGTCTCCGAGCGCGTCGCGCAACGCTGCGAGTGTCGTGACGCGCACGCCGGTGCCCGTCACTCGCTCCTCGCTCGCGCGCGTCGGCAGCGGCGCGGACGCGACCGCCAGCACCTGCGCGTACGAGCGAGCGACCTCGACGAAGCCGCGTTTCGTCACAAACGCCTGACAGGCCGTCGCGTCGCCGGCCCAGAGCCCGACGACCGCGGCGGATCGTTGACTGAGCTCCGCCGCGAGCCGGGCCCAGAGCGCCGCGCCGATGCCACGTCTGCGCCGTTCAGGGTCGACCCCGAGCCGGAGGACGTATCGGCGCGGGTCGTACCGCCGCGGGTCGTGGTGGATCTCGCCGTAGCCGCTAGGCGCGTCCTCCTCGTCCACTGCCACGACCCGGATTCGCTCGTACCGCTGGCGATCCCAGCGTGCGTCCGCGGCGCGCGCGGAGGTGGCGTCGATCCGCGTGCCGTCGGCGATGCTCGCGATCCGGGCGTACGCGGTGTAGTCGGCGTCGGCGAATGCGCGGAGCCGCCAGGCCGTCACTCGAAGCGGAATCCCCGAAGCCAGTGCAGCTCGTCGGCGATGGTGGTCGCGGGGCCATGTCCCGGGAACACCCGGGTGGCCGGTGGCAGGGTCGCGATGCGCGCGAGGCTCAGCTCCATTTGTGTTGCGTCACCGCCAGGCAGGTCGATCCGGCCGACGTTGCCGGCGAAGAGCAGATCTCCGCTGAACACGATGCCGTCGTTCGGCAGGTAGAAGCACGTCGATCCCTCGGTGTGGCCGGGCGTGTGGACCGCCACGAGCCGAATGTCGCGCAGGTAGGGCAGTGGCCCATCGGTGATGAGGTCGTCGGCCACCGACTGCGGCGGATCGAGCTGGCTCGCAGGGCGCGTCGCGGGATCGAGCCGATACGCGTCCGCGGCGTGGATCGCGATTCGGGCTCGCGTCTGCTCCTGCATCCGGGCGTTGTCGAAGACGTGATCCTGATGGCCGTGGGTGTTGAGGATCTCGAGGATCCGCAGCCCGTGCGCGCGCACGGTCGACATGGCCTCGCGTTCGCCCTGGGAGGGGTCGATGAGGATCGCATCACCACGATCGTCTGCGACCACGTACATGCCGTTGTCGAATGGCTCGACGCGGTGCGCGTAGAGATGCACGCGGAAAGCGTAGCGGGCGGCCATCGCGTTATCGTGCGAACGGATGCGCGATATCAGGGTCGAGAGCACCGCGCCCCCGGTCGCGATCACCGAGAGCCGACCCGCGGTCCTTGGTTCGAAGCACATGGTGAGCACGTGCCACTACCTCGCGTCACTCGCCGGACTGCGGATGTTCCCGCGCGGGGGCAGCGCCATCGACGCAGGCGTCGCAGCCGGCATCGCGCTCAACGTCGTCGAACGGCACCTCACCGATTTCGGCGGCGTCGCACCGATCATCGTGTACCGACCGGGCATGGCCGGACCGGAGAGCATCGATGGGCTCGGACGCTGGCCCGCGTCGCTCGATCTCGACGCGTACCGCGCGAAGTACGGCGACGACATGCCGATCGGCACGCCGCGTTCGGTGACGCCCGCGGCGTGCGACGCCTGGCTCACCGCGCTCGCGCGGCATGGCCGGCTCACCCTCGCCGAGATCCTCGCCCCGGCGATCGAGCTCTGCGACGGATTCCCGGTGTACCCGCGTCTGGCGCGGTCGATCGCGATGCTCCAGGACCGCATCCGGCAATGGCCGACGAGCGCCGCGGTGTTCCTGCCGAACGGCCGGCCGCCGGAGGTGGGTGAGCTGCTCGTGCAGCGCGAGCTCGGGGATCTGTTCCGCCGACTCGTCGCGATCGAGGCCGCGCACGCCTCGCGGGGACGCGCCGTGGCGATCATGGCCGCGCGCGACGCCATCTACACCGGCGATATCGCCCGCGAGATCGTCGAGCACATGAAGAAGGAGGGCGGCGCGCTCTCCGCCGCGGATCTCGCGACGTACCGCGTCGCGATCGAGCCGCCCGTGCACTCGACGTATCGCGGGATCGACGTTTATGCGTGCGGCCCGTGGTCCCAAGGTCCGCTCGTGCCGATGACCCTCAACCTGCTGGAGGGCTATGACATCGCCTCGCTCGGCCCCGGCTCCCTCCCGTTCCTGCACCGTTACACCGAGGCGATGAAGCTCTCCTGCGCCGATCGCGAGGGCTTCTTCGGCGACCCTGACCAGGTGGACGTCCCGATCCGCGGCTTAATCGACAAGGGGTACGCCGAAGAGCGGCGCGCGCTCATCCGCGATGACCGCGCGTGGCCCGAGCTCCCGCCGCCCGGCGATCCGTGGCGGTACGAGG
>DASUSA010000126.1:0-2782 GCA_036375335.1 Candidatus Limnocylindria bacterium | reverse complement strand
GCGGTGTCGACCCTGTCGGTCGTCGCGCTGTTCCAGCCGCTGCGGCGGCGGATCCAGTTGGCCGTCGATCGCCGTTTCTTCCGTGCGAAGTACGACGGGGTGCGCACGCTCGACGCGTTCGCCGGGCGGCTCCGCGACGAGGTCGACCTTGACGCCGTTCGGGGAGATCTGGTCGACGCGGTTCGCCAGACGGTGCAGCCAACGTCGGTAAGCGTGTGGCTCCGGGAACGGGCGCACTGAACGCTGGGCCCGCCGGCCGCGTCCCCGTAGAAGCGGCGGCGACAGTTCTCGGGGCCTGGCGACACAACGCACCGCCCGCCGGCCCTGCGCCGACCAAGTAGTTGACTGGGGAACAATCTGGCCGGCCGGCCTGTTGGAGGCGGCGAGATGGAAATAGGCATTGATAGCTTCGCATCGGCACTGGACGAGGCAGCCACCATGGGCAGTCCGTCGGAGCGGTTGCGCAGCCTGATCGACGAGATCGCGCACGCCGACGAGGTCGGGCTGGATGTCTTCGGCGTCGGCGAGCACCATCGCAAGGAGTTCCTTGATTCCGCGCCCGCGGTGATCCTGGCGGCCGCGGCGGAGCGAACGAAGCAGATCCGGCTCACGAGCGCGGTGGCCGTGCTCAGCGCGGTCGATCCGGTCCGGCTGTTCCAGCAGTTCGCCACGCTCGATCTCCTCTCAGCTGGGCGCGCCGAGATGGTCGTCGGCCGCGGCTCATTCATCGAGGCCTACCCGCTGTTCGGGCTCGACCTCGATGACTACGACGCGCTCTTCTCGGAGAAGCTCGATCTGCTCCTGAAGATCCGTGACAGCGAGTTCGTCGAGTGGTCCGGGCGATTCCGTCCTGCCCTTACCGGCCAGGGCGTGTACCCGCGCCCGATGCAGGATCACCTCCCGATCTGGCTCGGCGTCGGCGGCACCCCCGGTTCGTTCATTCGCGCAGGCATGCTCGGGCTCCCGTTGATGGTCGCGATCATCGGCGGCAGCATCGGCCAGTTCCGGCCGCTCGTCGATCTGTACTGGGAGGCCGGCAAACGCGCGGGGTTCTCGCGCGACCAATTGAAGGTCGGCGTCCATTCGCTCGGCTACGTCGCGAAGACGAGGCGACAGGCGGCCGACGACGTCTTCCCCGGGTACGCGAAGGCATTCACCACGATCGGCAAGGAACGCGGCTGGGGACCCGTCACACGGGCCCAGTTCGAGGCGCAGATCGGACCGAACGGCGCGATGCTGGTCGGCACGCCTGAGGAAGTCACGGACAAGGTCCTTCGCCACGGCGAAGCGTTGGGCGGCATTTCTCGGATCACGTTCATGATGAACATGTCATCGCTCTCGCATCCGAACCTCATGCATGCCATCGACCTGCTCGGCAGTGAGGTCGCGCCGACGCTGCGCACAGAAAGCAAGGCCGCGATTCCCTCGGCGTAATAGCGACGGCCGCACGTGGCCCGTGCGGCCGGACCGGCTTCGCCGGCCCGGCCGAGCCCCCTTCAACTGGTGGAGATGGGGGAGGGTCGAACTCCCCGTCCAAGGCCCTTGACCGTATCGCGTCTACGAGCGTAGCCAGCGGTTTGTTGTCTCGCGGTCCCGGACGCGCACTGGCTCGCTTCCGGTCCCGCCAGCCCGTGATCTTTGATCCGCCTACCGGGCACTCGGCGGACCGCAGCCCCGCAAAAGTCGCCCTTCCCGGCCCGCGGGGCGGAGACCGGGAGGACGGTCACTGACTAGGCAGCGACTGCGTAAGAGGTGTTGCCAGTTACCTGGCGCCGTTCGGATTTACGAGGGGGAACGGCGTTCCTCGGCTCGCGACGATACGTTCGCCTGCCCTGTCGAAACCACGCATCCCCGTGATCCCTTTCAGGAACACGCAAAGTCTATCGCTACCCTCGATCGATGACGAGGCTCATCTTCGTGTCCGTGCTCGCACTCGTTTCATGCACCGCAGCGCCATCGGCCATCGCGACGGCGACACTCCGCGCGGCGGTGTCGCCCACACTGTTCGTCACGACGAGCGCCCCGACCGCGTCCCCAACCCGAGGTGCCGCCGCGTTCCGCTACGTCGCCATCGGCGCGTCGGACACGGTGGGCGTCGGCGCGTCCGATCCGCACGCCGGATCGTGGCCCGCGCGGATCGCCGCTCGGCTACCGGCGGGGACCGATTACCTGAACCTCGGTGTCTCCGGCTCCGTCGCGTCGCAGGCCGCGCGCGATCAGGTCCCGGCCGCGATCGGCGCCCGGCCGCGGCTCGTCACGATCTGGCTTGCGGTGAACGACCTCAACGCGAACCTCTCGGCTCCCGACTACGCGGCAGCGCTGCGGTCGGTCGTCGCGCCGCTCGTCTCCGGCACGACGGCGCGGATCTTCGTCGGCGACGTGCCCGACCTGCGCTCGGTGCCCGCGTACGCCGGGACCGACCAGGGCGCGCTGCTTGCGCGCATCGCCGCGTACAACGCGGCGATCTCAGCGCTCGCTGCGACATTCAGCGGACGCGTGACCATCGTCGATCTGTTCACCGGATCGGGGCCGCTCGTGAGCACGATCACCGTGTCGGCGGATGGGTTCCATCCGTCGGACGCGGGCTACGCGCTCATCGCTGACCGCTTCGCGCTGGCCATCGCCGGCGCGGGGATCGTCGTCCGCTAGAACGTCCCCGGCGTGCGGATCGACGTCCAGTGCGCGCCGCCATCGATGGTCCGCTGGATCGCGCCGCGCACCGTGGCGTAGCCGACCTGCGCATCACCGAAGGTGATCACGGGCGCGACCGGGGCGGCCTGCT
>DASUSA010000125.1:0-5227 GCA_036375335.1 Candidatus Limnocylindria bacterium | reverse complement strand
GCCGACCCGATGTTCCCGCGCGGCGCAGGCCTCATCTTCCTGGCGTTGAACGGCCTGCTTCAGCTCTGGCCGCCGCTCGCGTACACGGGCCTCGAGCTCGCGGCATTCGCCGTCTGCGTCGCCCTCGCGTGGCGTACACGGCGCTCCAGCCCCGAGATCGGCATGATCCTGGCGCTGCTGCCGCTGTTCTTCGCGTACCGCAGCCTGTTCTCATACTTCTTCCTGTTGCCGCTGTTCGCCTTCGCGTCGCTGGTCCGGATGCCGCTGGGTGACCTCGACCCCGTCCTCGCGCGCGCCTCGGGCGCCGTGACGCTGTTCGCCTTCCCGGCCCGCATCGCGCGCGGTCGCCGGCCTGTGTCCGTGCCCGCGGGAGCTCCGGCGGCGGCGGACTAGCTGCCGCCTGCCCTCGTTCCGCTCGCACTGGTGGCGATCGGCATCCCGGCAGCCGTTCGAGCAGCGCTCGGTCGCCCGAGGGGGATGCTGGCGGCGTGGGCTCTCTCGTTCGCCGCCGTGCTGGGCGCCCAGGCGCTCGGAGAGATCGCCGGATGGCAGACAGGTACGCTCGGGGAGGCGCAGGTCCTGTTCGCCTCTGTTGGCGCGGGTCTTGCGTCGATGATCGTCGTAGCCACAGAACGCCTCAGGGAGTGATGACATGGGATTCGTATTCGGACTCTTGCTCGGTGCGATCGGGGCACTGCTCTACGCGCCGAAGCCGGGTGATGGCATGCGCGGCGAGCTCCAGACCCGCGCGGACGAGCTGAAGCGGCGCGCTGACGATCTCCAGCGGATCGCGCAGAAGATCGCGGACGACGTGACCGTGAAGGGCCGCGAGATCATCGGGGACGCCAAGAAGGAATGGGACAGCTCGGGTACCACGCGGTCCACCGGCACCGGGACGGGCGCCGGCCGCTCGGGTGGCACCACCGGCGGGACCATCAACAAGTCCTCCTCGTAGCCCCCTAGGTCCCTTATCCTTTCGACGGGGAACGCGGGAGCCGGTCGTCGGACCGTGACCCGCGTTTTTCGTTACGTGAAGGGACGAGGGCGATAGACAGCCAGACGATCCGCGAGCGGTTCATCAAGTTCTTCGAGGAGAAGGGCCATCACCGCCTGCCCAGCGCGCCGCTCGTCCTGAAGGACGACCCGAGCGTGCTGTTCACGAGCGCAGGGATGCAGCCGATCGTGCCGTACTTCCTCGGCAAGAAGCAGCCGCCGGCGAAGCGCCTGGTCACGGTGCAGAAGTGCTTCCGAACAACCGACCTCGACGTGGTGGGTTTCGATACGTACCACAACACGTTCTTCGAGATGCTCGGCAACTTCGGCATCGGCGACTACTGGAAGAAGGAAGCGATCGGCTGGGGCTGGGAGCTGCTCACCACCCAGTTCGAGATCGATCCGAAGACGCTCGTGGCCACGATCTACTTCGACGACGACGAGGCGTTCGACATCTGGACGAAGGAGCTCGCGCTCCTCCCGCCCGAGAAGATCTTCCGGCTCGGCAATCTTGCCAAGGGCGACGACACGAACTTCTGGTCGCCGGGACCGACGGGGCTGTGCGGGCCGTGTAGCGAGGTGTTCGTCGACCGTGGACCGCAGCCCGGTGTCGCGCCGCACGACTGCAACCCCGGCGAGAACTGCGGCCGCTACCTCGAGATCTGGAACTTCGTCTTCCAGCAGTACGACCGCAAGGCGGACGGGACGCTCGCACCGCTCGCGAAGCGGAACATCGACACCGGCGCTGGGCTCGAGCGTCTGTCGCAGCCTCTGCAGGGCGTGACCGACGTGTTCAAGACCGACCTGTTCCAGCCGCTGGTCAAGCGGGTCGAATCCCTGAGCGGCACGAGCTACGGCGCCGATCCACAGAAAGACGTCTCGATCCGCGTCGTCGCCGAGCACGCCCGCGCCGCGGCGTTCCTCATCGCCGACGGGATCGCGCCGTCGAATGAGGGCCGGGGCTACGTGCTCCGGCGACTCATCCGTCGCGCGGCGCTCCACGCCCGCAAGCTCGACCTGCGCCCCGGCGCGATCACGCAGGTCGCGGGCGAGGTCGTGAAGACGATGCAGCGGCATCACCACGAGCTCACCGCGGCGCGCGAGCGGATCGCCGAGACGATCGGCTCCGAGGAGGAGAAGTTCGAGCGCACGCTCACGAGCGGCATGGAGCAGCTCAGTGCGGCGATCGTCGCGGCGAAGGAGCGCGACCGCGGCGAGATCGACGGCGACACCGCCTTCCGCCTCTACGACACCTTCGGCTTCCCAATGGAGATGACCCGTGAGCTCGTCCTCGCCGCCGGTATCAGCGTCGACGAAGCGGGTTTCAAGAAGCTGCTCGACGCGCAGCGGCAGCGCGGGCGCGCCGCGGCGAAGTTCTCACAGGACGCCATGCGGTTCGGGCAGCTCTACGCGCAGCTGCGCGAGAAGGAAGGCCTCGCGAGCACGTTCACCGGCTACACCGAGCTTGCGTCCGATTCGGTGATCCGATCGCTCGTCGTCGGCGGCCAGCGCGTCGACGAGGCGCGCGAGGGCCAGGATGTCGAGATCGTGCTCGACCGGACGCCGTTCTATCCGGAGGGCGGTGGCCAGGTGGGCGATCGCGGGGACATCACGACGTCGGAGGGCCGCGCCCTCGTGGCGGATACGCAGACCGCCGCAGCCTCGGTGATCGTCATGAGCGCGAAGGTCGTCGATGGGGTCCTGCGCGCCGGCGCGCCCGCGCGGGCGGCCGTCGATGAGGAAACGCGGCGACACACGATGCGCAACCACACCGCGACGCACCTGCTGCACGCGACACTCCGCCGGATGTTCGGCGACGACGTCCACCAGGCGGGATCGCTCGTCCACGCGCCGAATCTGCGGTTCGACTTCACCTTCGACCGCGCCCTCACCCAAGCGGAGCTGCGCCGGGTCGAGGACGAAGTGAACGACGCGATCCTGACGAACGCGAGCGTCCACGCGCAGTCGATGCCGCTCCAAGACGCGCTCGCCTCGGGCGCGACGCACCTCTTCGACGAGAAGTACGGGGACGAGGTCCGCGTCGTCGAGGCCGGTCCCACATCGCGGGAGCTGTGCGGCGGGACGCATTGCCACTGCACCGGGGACATCGGCCTGTTCCTCATCATGAAAGAGGAGTCGATCGGTGCCGGGGTGCGGCGTATCGAAGCGGTCACTGGCGAGGGCGCACTGCGAGAAGTGCACGACATGCGCGACCGCGTCGACCGCGCCTCTGGAGCGCTGAGGGTGCCGCCAGCGCGGCTGCCCGAGGCCGTTGCGCAGATGGCCGAGTCGCGCGAACGGCTCGAGAAGCAGCTCGCGTCGCTGCAGAAGAGCGGCGTCGATCAGACCGCCGCGGGCCTGGTGGCGCGCGCCGAGACGCTCAACGGATCCAAACTCGTGGTCCTGGACGTCGGCGATTACGACCAGCAGGTGCTCCGCGGTCTGGCCGATCGCGTGCGCGACGGGCTCGGCTCCGGCGTCACGGTCCTCGGCTCGACTCATGCCGGCCGGCCCGGGCTCGCGGTCGCGGTGAGCAAGGACCTCGTCGAGCGCGTGCACGCGGGCAACCTCGTGAAGGAGCTCTCGTCGATCATCGGCGGGAGTGGCGGCGGTCCGGCCAACAGCGCGACCGGTGGCGGCAAGGACGCCGCGCGCCTCGGCGACGCGCTCGAGGCAGGTGCCCGGGCGGTTCGCGACAAGCTCGGAGGTCGCAATTAGCGCGGGCGTTGCCGGGGTCGAGCTCGCCTCGACGGCCGTGCGCGTCGTGGTCGGTCATCGCGAGTCCGGCCGGTTCAAGGTCACCGGGGTCGGCCACGCCGCAATTCCCGCCACCGCGATGAGCGGCGGCTACATCGCCGATCGTCATGCGGTCGGTCAGGCGCTCGTCGCGGCCTTCGCAGGCGCCGAGGGCACCGCGCGCGCCGAGAAGATCGTGGTCGCGATCGATGGCGACGACATCCGCACGTACCACGACAGCACCACCTTCGAACGCGAAGATCAGGCGGCTGCTGTGTCGCCCGGTGAGGCGCTCAAGGCCATCCGGCTCGCCCGCGAAGCGGCGGCGCACGCGGCGCGTGATCTCGCGGGGGACGATCCGGCGCTGCGGGGCGTCGCGACCGCGGCGCTCCGCGACGACATCGGCGGGTTCGTGCTCGATGGCCGCCGCCTCGGCTCGCCCATCGGCGACCGCGGCCAGAAGCTCGAAGTGCGGACGGACATCGCGCTCGCCCCGCTCGTGCAGGCCGGCGGCGCCACCGCGACGCTCGAGTCCGCTCGGCGGCGTGGCACGGCGACCTCCGGCGCGTACGCGCTCGGCCGGCTCGTCGCCGAATCCGGCGTGGCCGAAGCGGGAGTCGCGCGGCTCGGCGCGGATCAGACGACCGTCTCGGTCGTGCGTGATGGACGCGTGACCGGCACCCGCGTGTTCGCGGTGGGCAGCGACGCGCTCATCGCGCGCCACACCGATGCGGACGCCGAGGTCTGGGCCCGCTGCGTCGTTGCGACCGTGCGGTCGCTCGGGCTCGAGGATCCGGGCCGCTGGTATCTGGGCGGCGTCCCGGAGAGCCTGGCCGCCCTGCCGAAGGCCCTCGCGGCGGCGGCCAGCAGCGAGCGGGGGAGCTCGGTCGAGGTCGTGCCGCTGCGGACGAGCCTGGTCCCGCGGGTCGTCTCCGGCGCGAGCTTGACTCCGGAGGATCTCGTGGCCGCGGGCGCGGCCGCGCTCGGCGCGGAGGCGTACTCGTGAGCCGGACGGTCATCGATCTCGATGCCCGTGCCTCGATCCTCGACGCGTCGGAGCGCCTCGCCGCGGCTCCCGCCGACGCGCCGATCGTGTTCGTCGTTCCAGCAGGCGCGCCGTTCGCGCGCAACCCGGTGTTCCTCGAGGTCGCGCGCACGCTTGCCGGACAGCGACGGATCTCGCTCGTGTCGAGCGATCCGCGGGCTCGGTCGATCGCCGCATCGGTCCACGTCCCCGCGTACGCCTCGCTCGGCTCACTCGAGCGCGAAGAGCTTGATCCAACGGAGAAACTCGGCGCGCCGCGCCGCGCGGCGCTCGCGAGCGTCGCGGCCCGGCGTCCCGCGCCATCGCTCGGTTCGCCTGCGCGCGCGTTCGCGATCGCCGCGAGCATCCTCGGCGCTGTCCTGCTGCTGCTTGTCGTGGTGGTCCCGTCCGCCGCGGTGAGCGTGACGCCGTCGTCGATCCTGATGCCCGGCGCGTCGTTCACGATCCGCGCCG
>DASUSA010000124.1:0-5715 GCA_036375335.1 Candidatus Limnocylindria bacterium | reverse complement strand
GCGCCTCGGCTTCGGCGCGGGTGAACTGCGGCATATCCTCACTCTACGTCGCGACACACGGAGGGATCGATGGCCACGTTCGTTCTGCTCACCAAGGTGACCCCGGCTGGCGTGAAGACCCTGCAAGCGAATCCGCGCCGCATCAAGGAAGTGAACAAGGAGATCGAGGCGACGGGGGCGCGCGTCGTCGCGCAGTACGCAACGCTCGGCCGCTACGACTTCGTCAATGTCGTCGAGGCCAAGGATGCCGAGACAATGGCCCGCGTGTCCGTCAGCCTCGGCGCGCGCGGCACGCTGTCGATCGAGACACTGAGCGCCATCCCGGTCGAGTCGTTCATCCGATCGATCTCCGCGAAGAAGAGCGCTCGATAGCGACGCCGGCTGAGCGCATCAGGCCGCCCGCGTACCCGGACATCGTCCGTTCGGACGAAGACCGCGATCGTTTTGACCGGCTCTACGACGATCTCGTGCGCGTGCTCGGCCTCTCGCCCGCGGAGGCGTTGGTGAATGCCGCCACGCAGTTCGAGCTCGGCTTTGACGTCCGCGGTCCGTTCGAGAAGCGCAAGCGTCGCAAGAAGGTCGCGATGCAGACCGCGCACGATCGCCGCGAGGAGGGCGCCGAGCCGCTGCCCTTCGACCTCGAACCCCCGGGCTAGCGGTGGGCCTGGCCGCGCGGACGCTTGCTGCCGCGCTCGTGAGCGCCGCAGCCACGGTGGCCGTCGCGCTGTTCTCCGCGTACCGGCTGGCCGACGCCCCGGTCCGCGGCCGCCTCGGCGGGCCTGATCCGATCGGCTCGATCGCCTCGGCTGCGGCGCTACTGATCGCGCTCGTCGCGTTCTATCGCCTTGGCGGCTCGATCGACAGACCGACTGCGCGAACGGCGATCGTCGCCGGCCTGGTCGGCGGCGCGCTCGCCGGCCTGGCCGGCGCCGGCGCCCAGTCGTTCGCGCTCTCCGATTACCTGAGCGCGGTGCTCGCTGGCTACTCCGTGCCGCCCGAGTTCCTCGCCATCGCCCTCGGCGTGTACGTCGTTGTCGCGACGTGCGCGGCCGCGATCGTCGCCGCGGCGATCACCTACGCCGGTTGGTATCGGGCACGTCCGTGACCGAGCTGACTTAGCCGACCGGGTAGGCGCCGATCAGCGCGCCCGCCGCCTTGGCCTGCGACTCTGCTTCCGGCCATGGCCGGTGCAGCAGCGCGAGCACGAGCGCGGCGAGGCCGTCGGCGGTCACGAGCGTCCCATCCGCGGCGAGGGCGGCCGCCGTCGATCCGGGGCTCGACCGGAGCACATCGAGATATCGCGCGACGTCGGCCGGCGGCGTGCCGAAGAGATCGAGGCCGTCGCGCAGCCGGACGATCGTGACGTCGTACGGCGTCATCGTGCGATTCGGGATCCCCGCCCCAGCCACATACACGACCTCGCCAGTCAGCAACACGACGCGACCGTCGGCAGCGAGCGCCTCGGTGTGGGCGAGGATGCGCGTCGCGACGGTGAGCTCGGTCGCCGGATCCTCGCGGATGAGCACGGGAGACCGCAGCTACGCCGCGACGGCGGCGAGCAGATCGACCGCGTCGCGTACCGGCGCGCCGTCGGGGATCTCGTCATCGCGCGGCGACGCGATCGCGGCATCCCAGACGAGCTCGCGATCGAGCCGCTCGGCGATCCGCGACGCGCACGCGCGGGCGACATCGCCGAGCGGGGCGGCGACGCCGAGGCGTGCGAATGAACCGACCTCGTGCATGAACCCGCACGGGATCATCCGCGCGAACGGTGCGAGGTCGGTGTCGACGTTGAGCGCGAACCCGTGGCGGGTCACGCCGCGCGAGACGCGCACACCGATCGCGGCGATCTTCGCGTCGCGTCCATCCCGCAGGGTCACCCAAACGCCGGTCTTGCCGTCGATCGTTCGCGACGCGATCCCGAAGTCCGCGAGCGCCGTGCGAAGCCCAGCCTCGATCGCCCGCACGTAGGCCACCACGTCGGGGGCCTCCCCGAGCGACACGATCGGATAGCCGACGAGCTGCCCCGGCCCGTGGTAGGTGATGTCGCCGCCACGGTCCACCCGATACACCGAGGCGCCCGCGGCACGCAGCTCGCTCGGCGCGGCGGTGAGGTGCTCGAGCGTCCCGCGGCGGCCGATCGTGTAGACGGGGTCGTGTTCGAGCAGGAGCAGGCGCTCCGGTCCACCGGCCGCGAGCCGCCCGGCGACGGCCTCCTGTAGCCGCCACCCATCGACGTAGCCGAGGCGGCCGAGCGCCGTTGCCCGGAGCTCAGCCGGCACGGGCCATCCCCACGTGTCGTTCGGCGTGATACGAGCTGCGCACGAGCGGGCCGGACTCGACGTGATCGAAGCCCATAGTCATCCCGACGTCGCGCAGCTCCGCGAACTCGGCCGGCGTCCAGTACCGCTCGATCGGCAGATGCTCCGGCGACGGCCGCAGGTACTGGCCGATCGTGAGCACATCGGTGCCCTGCGTCGCGATCGCGCGCATCGTGTCGAGGACTTCGTCAGTGGTTTCCCCGAGGCCGACCATGATCCCGGTCTTGCACACGAGCGTCGGCGCACGCTCCTTCGTCCGTCGAAGGACCTCGAGCGAGCGCTCGAAGCGCGCCTGCGGCCGCACACGGGGATACAGGCGCGGCACCGTTTCGACGTTGTGGTTCATGATCTCCGGCCGTTCAGCCAGAACGATGTCCAGTGCGCCAAGGACGCCACGGAAGTCGGGGATGAGCACCTCGACCGACGTGCCGGGCGACTGGCGGCGGATCTCGCGGATCGTCTCGGCGAACATCTGGGCGCCGCCGTCGTCGAGCTCGTCGCGATTGACGCTGGTCACGACGGCGTGCTTTACGCCCATGCGCGCTACCGCTTCGCCGACGTGCGCCGGCTCGGCGACATCGAGCTCAGTGGGCTTTCCGGTCTTCACGGCGCAGAACCCGCACGATCGGGTGCACGTGTCGCCCAGGATCATGAACGTCGCCGTGCCCGCACCCCAGCACTCGGCCATGTTCGGACAATGGGCCTCCTCGCAGACCGTGTGAAGCGACTTGCTGCGCATGAGCCGGCGCAGCTCCTCGACCTGCGGCCCCATCGGCAGCCGCACCTTGAGCCATTCGGGGCGCGCGCGGTCGATGGGGACGCGCTCGTTCGCGGCGCTCCGGCCGCGCGACCGCGGCCGTTCGACCTCGCCGGGCACTTCGAACGCGATCGGAACGAGCTGCGCCACTAGCTCAGTGCGACGTTCGAGGGGTCGACACCCTGGATCCACGCCTTCACGTCGCGGAGGAACGCCGCAGCGGTGGCGCCGTCCATCACGCGGTGGTCAAAGGACATGACGACGTTGCCCATGGTGCGGATCCCGATGCTGTCGTCGTCGAGCGCAACGACGCGCTTGCCGATGGCCTCGGTGGTCATGATCGCCGCCTGACCCGGATTCACGATCGGGTAGCTGAGGTACGTGCCGAGGGTGCCGCCGTTGTTCACGGTGAATGTGCCGCCCTCGAAGTCGGGGATCGTGAGCTTCTTGGTCTTCGCGCGGGTCGCGAGATCGCGCACCGCGCGCGCGATCCCGGTGATCGACAGGTCGTCGGCGTTCTTGATGACGGGCACCACCAGCCCCTCGTCGCCGAGCGAGATCGCGATCCCGAGGTTGATCGCCTTGACCTTGAGGATGCCCTGGTCGGTCCACCGCGCGTTCACGTTCGGGTTACGGCGGAGCGCGATGGTCACGGCCTTGATCGCGAACGGTAGGTACGTGAGCTCGTAGCCCTCTCGCGCCTTGAACGACTCACGCACCGACTCGCGGAACTTCGCGACATGGGTCCAATCGATCTCCATCATCGCCGCGGCGTGCGGGATCGTGGTCTTGGAAAGGACCATCGCATTCGCGATCGCTTTGCGCATCTGGGTGAGTGGCATCGCCTCGTCGCCGGCCATCGGCTGCGGCATCTCCGGCTGCACCGCCGGCCGTGCCGCCTGCCGCTGCGGCGGGGGCTGCGACTGCAGCTGGGCCACGAATTGCTCGACGTCCTGCCGGGTGACGCGGCCGTTCAGCCCGGTGCCGTGGACCTGATCGAGGTCGACCCCGTGCTCCGACGCAAGCCTGCGCACGACGGGCGTGGCTCGCACGTCGCCGTTCGACGACGGTGCCGTCGCGACGCGCGAGGGTGATCCTTGAGCGGGCTGGGGTGCTGGCGCCTGCGCCACGCGCGGTGCTTGGGGCGGCGGCGGAGTCGCCGCGGCCGGACGTTGAGGCGCCGACGGCACCTCAGGCATCGCTGCCGCAGGCGTCGGCGCCGAGTTGGCCGCCGGCGCCCCCGGCGCACTGCTCTGCGCGGCCCCGTCCCCGGCAGCGACCTCTGCGGTGTCGAAGGTCGCCAGCAAAGCGCCGATCGGCACCGTGTCGCCCTCTTTCACCTTGACGTCCTTCAACGTGCCCGCGACGGGCGACGGAATCTCGGTGTTCACCTTGTCGGTCTGCACCTCGACGAGCAGGTCGTACTTCTCGACCTTCTCGCCAGGCTGCTTCAACCACTTCCCGATCGTGCCTTCGGTCACGGATTCGCCGAGCTTCGGCATCTTGAGCTCAAAGACAGCCATGTTCAGTACTCCGCCAATTCACGCATCTTCGTAGCGATATTGTCCGCGTTCGGCAGGAATGCGTCTTCCTGGACCTTGTTGAACGGGGTCGCTGGCGATTCCGGGCCCGCGAGCCGCATCACCGGAGCGTCCAGCGAATCGAACGCCTCCTCGGCGATCATCGCGCAGATCTCCGCGCCTGCACCGAACATCCGGTTGTCCTCATACACGACCAAACACTTCCCCGTCTTCCGGGCTTCCTCGAGGATCGTGTCGGAGTCGAGCGGCCGGAGGCTGCGCACGTCCACGACGTCGACTGAGATCCCTTCGCCCCCGAGCTTCTCAGCCGCCTCGAGACAGCGGTGGAGCATGAGGCCGTACGCGTACACGGTGATGTCCGTGCCCTCGCGCTTCACGTCAGCCGGTCCGAGCGGGATCGTGAAGTCGCCGTCGGGGACGTCGCCCTTCACGGCGCGGTACGTCGCCTTGTGCTCGAGGAAGATCACCGGATCGGGATCGCGGATCGCCGAGCGCAGCATGCCGGTGATGTCCTTCGGCGTGCTCGGCACGACCACCTTCAACCCGGGCACGTGCGCGTAGAACGCCTCGAGCGACTGCGAGTGGTAGAGCGCGCCGTGGACGCCCGCGCCCCACGGCATCCGGATCACGATCGGCACGTGCCACTGCCCGTTCGAGCGGTACCGAATGCGCGCGGCCTCGTCCACGATCTGCTCGAACGCCGGGGTGCTGAAGTCGGCGAACTGCATCTCGGCGATCGGGATGAGCCCCGCGATCGCCGCGCCAATCGCGACGCCCACGATGTTGGATTCCGCGAGCGGCATGTCGATGACCCGGTCAGGGCCGAACTCCTCGATGAACCCGTCGGTCACGCGGAACACGCCACCCCGCACCCCGACGTCCTCGCCCAGGATGATGACCCGTTCGTCGCGCCGGAACTCGTCCCGCAGGGTGTCGTGGACGGCTTGCACGTTGCTCTTCTCGGTCATCCGCCGCCCAGGCGCAGGTCCGGGAAGTCGTGCGGCCGGCGCTCGCGCATGATCCCGTACGCCGCTTCCACGATCTGCTCGCGATTCGGCTTCGCGAAATAGTCGCCGTCCACGCCGACAGGCGCGCG
>DASUSA010000123.1:0-10423 GCA_036375335.1 Candidatus Limnocylindria bacterium | reverse complement strand
GCACCTCGTTCTTCGCCCTCTACGGCACGCCGATGACGTCGGTCGACTGGGCCGGTGCCGCGACGCTCATGGCGGTTGGCGTTGCGGGCACCGCGTGGGCGCTGGTCTCGATGCAGCGTCGCGACGTGGGGCGGTAGGCCTGCCGTCGAGGCCTGCCATCATCGGGGCATGAGCGCCCGCAGAACGATCCTCGTCGTCGACGACGACGCCCGTCTCGGGGCGTCGCTCCGCCGAGCGCTGGCCTACGAGGGTTACAGCGTCGAGGTCGCCGCGGATGGCCCCGGCGCGCTCGTCGCGGCGCGCGACCGGGTGCCCGACCTCGTCGTCCTCGACGTCATGCTGCCCGGCCTGGACGGTGTGGAGGTCTGTCGTCGCCTGCGCGCGGGATCGGACGTGGCGATCCTGATGCTCACAGCGCGCGACGCCATCTCCGATCGCGTCGCTGGGCTGGACGCCGGCGCTGACGACTACCTCGTCAAGCCATTCGCGTACGACGAACTCCTCGCGCGCGTGCGCGCGCTGCTGCGCCGGCGCGAGCCGGGTGGCCCCGAGGTCCTTCAGTGCGCGGACCTCGTGATGAACGTGACCGGGCACGAAGTCCGGCGGGCCGGTCGCCCAGTCGACCTCACCGCGCTCCAGTTCAACGTCCTCGAGCACTTCCTGCGGCATCAGCAGCAGGTGCTCGATCGCGTGCAGCTGCTCGAGGCGGTATGGGGCATCGAGAGCGACGCGATCTCCAACGTCGTCGACGTGACCGTCGCTGGTCTGCGGGCCCGGATCGAGACGAACGGCCAGCCACGTCTCCTGCATACGATCCGCGGCGTCGGCTACGTGCTCCGAGCCGCGTAGATGCCGATTCGGCGCCGGCTCGCGCTGTTCGGGACCATCGTCGCCGCGGCCGGGATGTTCCTGTTCATCATCGTGCTGTCAGGACTTGCCGCGAACGGCATCCGCGACGACCAGGACCGGACCCTGGGGACGATCGCCGACACGGCTGCCGCGGCGCTGCAGCGAGGGGACGCCGCCCCGCTCACCGCGGCGCGACCGTTGGTCCTGACCGACCTCGGCGCCAGCACGGAACCGTTCCTTCTGGTCCTGACGGCGGACGGACAGGTCCGCTACGCATCGGGTCAGCTCAATGGCGCGCCACCCCGGATCCCGGCGGCCGTCTTGATCGAGGCGAACGAACAGGGCCGATCGGTGGCCACCGTAGCCGCTGCCGGGGTTGCGCCGAAGAACAGCACGCCGAGCGGCCTCCGGGTGGTCGCGCGCACGTGGTCGAGCGCGACGGACAGCGGAGTTGTCGTAGCCGGACAGTCGACGGCGTTCCCGATCGATCAGCTCGCCGGCATTCGCGTGTTCCTCGTGATCGCAGCGATCGTCGCTTTGATCGTCGTCGCGATCGTGTCGTGGCTCGTCGCGGGGCGCGCCGTGCGACCGCTCGTCACGCTGGCCCAGACGACCGAGGCGATCGGCGCGACCGGCGATCTGAGCAAACGCCTCGTCCTCGGCCGGAGCCGCGATGAGGTCGGCCGCCTGACGACCAGCTTCAACGCGATGATCGAGCGCCTGCAGTCCGCACAGGCCGACCTGGCCGAGGCGCTTGCGATGCAGCAGCGGTTCGTCGCGGATGCCTCCCATGAGCTCCGCACGCCGCTGTCGACGATCCGGACGAACGCAGAATTCCTGCGCGGGCGGCCCGACGCCGCACCCGGCGACCGCGCGGAGGCGATCGCCGACGTCGCCAGCGAGGCGGAACGGATGAGCAAGCTCGTTGATGGCCTGCTCGTCCTCGCTCGGGCGGACGCCGGCGTGGCGTTCGAGCGCCGGCCGATCGACCTCCGCGCGCTCGCGACGGAGGAAGCCCGGCGGGCCCGGCCCGCCGGACGGCCACGTGACGAGACGTCCGGCGTACAGATCACGACCGCTGGCGCGGCGCTCGTGTCGGGCGATCCCGAAGCCCTCGGCCGCGCCGTCCGCGTGCTGCTCGACAACGCGTTTCGGCACGGCCGGCCACCGGTCGGGATCACGGTCACCACGGCGGACGGTCGCGTCGCGCTCGAAGTTCGCGACGCCGGGCCAGGGCTGCCGCGCGGGAGCGAAGAACGGGTCTTCGAACGGTTCTACCGCGCCGATCCATCGCGGAGTGGAGACGGGACCGGTCTCGGCCTGTCGATCGCGCGCGCGATTGTCGAGGCCCACGGTGGCACGATCCGGGCGGTCGTCGGCGCTGACGGCGGCGCGGTGATGCGGATCGAGCTCCCAGCGCTCTAGCCCACCGCTCTCATGAAAGGCTCATGAACGGGCCACGTGGCGCTCATCGAGGGGATCAAGCATGGCCACATGGACACCAATCGCAAGCCGGCCGAAGCACTGCTCGACGTCGCTCGAGCGCTGCTCCTGCTGCAGGGCGCGATCCTCCTTGCGACGACGATCGAATCGGTGATCTGGGGTTTCATCTTCCCTGGAGCGGGCGGTCAGCTCGTCTTGAGCGGTGGGTCCGCGGCGGTCCTCCTCGTCGCTCGCGTCCGTCTCCACCCCGACCGCACGCGGTCCCGCCGGCTCGTGTACCTCATCGAGGGACTCATCCTTGGGTTCGCCGCGGTCGACATCGTGCTCGCCCTCGCGCTGATCCGGGCCCTCCCACCCCTGGTCGCCCTCAGCACCCAGTTCGCGCTGCCGCTCTCCGTGATCACGCTGCTGCGCCGCTCGTCCCGAGTGGTCGCGACGCCGATCGCCTCGCGACACGTGTCGGCCCTGGAGGTGGCGTGATGATCGGCAGCCCGCTGTACAAGATCGAGCCCGAGCATCTCGCCGCGCTTTTCGCGCTCGTCCTGGCGCCGATCGCGGTATGGCTGCTTCGGCGATCGGGCACCCGCCGGCTGGCGCCGATCGACTGGCTGCTCGTGGGATTGCTCCTCGGGTCAGCGGCGATTCACGCGGGGCTGCTGATCGGCAATGACCACGGGTCAGCGGTCGGCCTGCTGTTCGCAATCGACGCCGGGCTGCTGGTGGCGATCGCCCGTCGCGTGTTGCGCGGGTCGCGCGCCGGCCGGCTCGGCGTCGCAGTGCTCCTCGGATCGATCGTCGCGTACTGGCTCGCGATGGCTGGCGAGCCGCCCGACCAGCTCGGCCTCCTCACGAAGCTCGGTGAGATCCTCGCTCTCGCGATCGTGATCCTGCCGCTCGGCGAACACCGGCGGCGGTCCACCGCGATTGCGCGCAGCGCCGCCATCGTGCTCCTGGTGGTGGCCACGGCGGCGAGCTCATGGATTGGGGCGTTCCGAGCCTCGGCGGTCGAACCCGGCGCGGTCGCCGGGCAGCACGTCCACGGCAGCGTGCCTCCGCCGGGCACCGTCCTCCCGTCGGGCCTCGGACGCGCCGCGACGCCGGCCGAACAGGCCGCTGCGGCGGATCTCGTCATGGCGACCCGCATCGCCCTCGCGCGTTACGCCGATCCGGCGGTGGCGGCGACGGATGGCTACAAGATGGACGGCCTCGCCGGGATCGACTTTCACGCCTCGAACCCGGCGTTCGAGCACGACGGCCGGGTCCTCGATCCGGCGCATCCGGAAGCCCTGGTGTATGCGGTCGGGCCGACCGGACGGCCGGTCCTGCTCGGCGCGATGTTCCAGATGCCCGAGCTCAACCAGCCAGGTCCGGCCATCGGCGGGCCGCTCACGGTCTGGCACAGTCACGAGAACATCTGCCTCTCGCTGACGCCGCCGGGACTGTCGGGGGTCCTGAGCCCGCTCGGCACGTGTCCGTTCGGCTCGATCCTGCTGCCACTGACCGCCCAGATGATCCACGTCTGGATCGTGCCGGGCGTACCCGAACAGTTCGGCGACCTGGACCACGCGTGGCGGCGCGCGTACCTGCAGGCTGTGGCGACGGGTCAGTAGCGATCTATCGGACGGTCACGTACCAGAAGACCCCGAAGTCCTCCATCCACTGGGCGCCCTCGATGAGCGGGCGAATGAAGAGGCGGTACGTGCCGGGGACGGTGGGCGCCTGGATCGTGAACTGGAACCACGAGACTTGGTTCGGACCGACGTACTCGGCTGGCTGGAGCGCGACGCGATTGAACCGCGGCCAGCCGGTATTCGGCGAGCCCTGCTGGCCGTCGCCGCCGATCGCGCTCGGTTGATCCTGACCGGGGACCGGTGACCACGTGCCGAGGTACGCGACCTCACCCATCCGGCCCGCGACCCAGCCCTTCGAGCCGGAGTTGTAGTACGCGACGGTCGCGGTGGAGCGCTCGCCGGCGCAGAGCGTCGGATAGCCCGACTGCCCGTACCACGACGCGTGGAATCCGGGCTGGCCCGACGGCAGCGACGCGGGCGGCGCGATGCCGGGTCCGACGCTCGACGCGCAGGCCGCGGTCTGCGGCGCCGGGGCCACGGTCGCCACCGTTCCCGCGGTCACCGCGACGCTGCCGCTGGATGCGGCCGCACGCGTCGAGTCGATGGTCGCGCGGTACGTGCCCGGCGGGAGATCGACGAATCCGAACCAGCCCGATCCATCGGTCGTGCGCTGCCCGACGACGGCGTTCGCGCTGTCGTACAGCGTGACGTGGGCCGACGCGATGGGGCCGCCCGTCGGGTCGGCCGCGATCCCGCGCAGTTGCCCGAGCGACGGTTGGTCCTTCCACGGCATCGCCGGCACGGCGATCGGTGTGGCGAAGACCGCGGGCGTGACCGGATCATCGGGGCTCGGCTTCGTGAGCGCGTTGATGAGCTCGGCGCGCGCGGACGCGCCCGTTCGCATGCCGGCGTTCGTCGCCGCGTCGGGCGTGCGGTACGCGTATCCATTCCACCCGGCCGACGGCGCGCCGGCGGTGCTCGGCGCGATGGCGGTGCGGACCTGGCGGATCGTCGACGGGAGATCGTTCAGGTACATCGCCGAGCCGACAGCACTCTGCCGCCCGAACTGCGAATCCTTCGTGAAGTCGGACCACTGCGCGTACCACGTGCGTTGCGCCGCATCGGTATCCCGCTTGTAGTTCATCGCGATGTTGAGGTCGAGGATGCCCTCCCGGAGCCAGCCGACCCAGTCCTGGAGCACCTCGGCATACGTGCGGGTGTTCTCCCACCCGCCGGCGGTCTGCGGTCCCGCGCCGTACGTGATCGTGTCGGCGCTGATGCGGATGCTCGGGCGGATCGTGTAGGTCTCGAGGTAGATCCGGCGCACGATGCCCGTGACCTGGTCGCGGCGCCACTGCGTCCACACCGGGTCGCTGTTCGAGGGCCGATCCGTGCGGCCGGTGGCCGCCTGGAATCGCGCGAGCGCGGTCGAGTTGTAGCCCCACGACGGGACGTTCGTGCCGAAGTTGCCGTCGGGGTAGCGGATCCGGTCGAGGTTGATGCCGTCGACGTTGTAGTTGCGCGCGATGCTCGTGGCCATGTTCACGATGTACGCCGCGGCGTCGGGGTTGCCCGGGTCAATGAAGTACTCGTCGGTGAGGTTCGACGCGCCGTCCGACCGGTAGTCGATCCAGTTCGCCGCACCGGTCGTCGAGGGTCCGTGCTGGTTGAACGCGTGCGTCGGGTCCGTCGGAACCGCAGGGCCCTGCCAGATCCCGGTCGTGATGATCCAGGCGTGCACCTGGATGCCCTGTGCGTGCGCCGCGTCGAGGAGCGACTGCAACGGGTCGAATGGCGCGGGCGAGACCCCGGCGACTGCGGTGCGCGGGAGGCTCGAGCGGTTGCACAGGCAGTCGCCGCGCCGCACCACCTGCGCGACGATCGCGTTCATGTTCGCGGCCTTCACATCGGCGACGAGCTGGTCGACCTGGGCCTGGGTGTACATGCCGTCGCCGAACGCATCGACCCAGAACGCCCGCAGCTGCCCGCCGCCCGCTGCCGCCGGCGTGGTGGTTGGATCGCTCGCGATGCTGATCCCGGCAGCGTTCGCGCCGCCGGCGCCAGCGAGCACGACCAGCGCCGCGACGAGCCATGGGGCCAGCCGGCGAACAATCAGCGGAGGTACGCCGAGCGGTACGCCTCGAACTGCGCGTAGAAGGTGCCGGTGTCCTCGCCGAACGCCTGCGCGAACGCGGTATGCCACTCGACGCCGCGACCGACGGCCTCGCACCACGCGCGCAGCGGGAGTGGACCGTTCGCGGCCAGCAGCCGGTCGACGGCGAGGTACGCGACGCTGTAGGGGTTCGCGCTGTCGGGCCACTCCGTCTCGAGCTGCACCAGCGCCGGATGGGTCGAAGCGATGATCAGCTGCCGCTTGGTGAAGGTGTCCATGTTCGCCTGCGGGATGAGCCCCGCGGCGACGAGTGATCGGTAGGCGAGCGACTCGGCCATGCCCTCGGAGATCCAGCGTGGACCGAGCATGCAGGAGGTCCCGCCGAGCTCGCCCTGCCAGAGGTGCACATACTCGTGGGCGGATAGCTCCATGCGCTCGGTGTCGGCAGTCCACGTGTCGGTGGCCGCCGCGCGCGGGCTCACCCACTCGGTGTTGCTCGTCACGATGTCGATGCCGTCGAGATGCGTGAGGCAGCAGTACGTCTCGGTACCGGTCCCGATGTTGATGCGCGCCGTCGCGGCGCGCGAGCGATCGCCTCCGACCGCGCTGCCGAGGTACGCGCCGACCCGATCGGCGCCCCCGTGCACATCGGCGATCGAGCGCGCGTCAACGCCAGCGCCCACCGCGAACGACAGGCCGCGCGGATCGCCGGGCGTCGCGGCGGGAGCGGTGCCATCCGGGTTCAGGACCGTGACCTGCCAGAAGACGCCGTAGTCCTCCATCCACTGCGCGCCCTCGATCAGGGGTCGGATGGACACGCGGTACGTGCCCGGCGTCGCTGGCGCCTGGACCGTGAACTGGAACCACGCGATCTGGCCCGGGCCGACATATGCGGCCGGTTGCACCGCCGGACGATTGAACCGGGCCCAGCCGGTCGCAGGCGATCCGAATGCGCCGTCGCCGCCGAGGATCGTGGCGGCGTCCTGGCCCGGGTCGCTTCCCGCGGTGCCGAGGTAGGCGACCTCGCCGAGCCGGCCCTGGACCCAGCCGCGCGAGCCGGAGTTGTAGTACGCGACGGTCGCGGTCATGCGATCCCCGGGGCAGAGCGACATGTAGCCCGACTGCCCGTACCAGCCGGCGTGAAAACCGGGAATCCCCCCGGGCACGCTCGCGGGCGGGGCGATCCCCCCACCGACCGAGGAAGCGCATGTGGCTGCGTCTGCCGGACGACCGAGCGGGACGAGCGATGCGACGAGCAGCAGCAGGGCCATCCCGATCCTCACTACTCGGTCAACTCGCGCACGAACCGACCGTCACGGGTGAAGGTGAGTGCTTTCTTAATCGCTTCCTCGGCGCGCTTCATGTTCGACCCCGCGTGCGCCTCGACAGTGTGGCCGACCCCGTAGAGGGGCAACGGCGCAGAGAAAGAGAGACATGAAGTGAACAGCAACGTGAAGCGGGCGGTCATGGCTGGCCTGGTGAGCGCGGCGATGCTCGGCGGAGGCGTGGTCGGCGCGACGATGTTCCGCGCGACGAGCGTGTTCGCCGCCTCGAACGCGGGGATCACCACGAACGTGCGGGCGGACGCATCCGCGGCTCCGGGCACCCCGTTCGTGTCCAACGAGGATCCGGCCCACGAGGCGACCGAGTCCGCGGCCCGCGAGGCCCAGGAAAACGCCGGCCAGCGCCCGACGCAGCCGTAAGCCGCTGACGGGCTACGTCCCTAATCCCTCCACCAGCACCTCGGCAACGTGGCGCACGACAAATCGGTCGGGCGCCACGTCGGCGGCCCCGCGCAGATGCAGCAGGCAGCCGGGGTTGTCCGTGACGAGCACCTGCGCACCGGTCGCGCGCACGCAATCGAGCTTCCGCTCGGCGATCTTCTGGGCAAGCGCCGGATGATCGATCGAGGTCGATCCGCCGAACCCGCAGCAGACCTCGCGCTCGGCGAGCTCGACCACCGGGACACCGGCGCGCCCGAGCAGCCGCGTGCCGGCATCGCCGGATCGCGCGACGTTCGTGGTCTGACAGAAGGAGTGCACCGTGATCCGCGGCGCGTCCTGCCTCACGGGAAGGTGCGGCGGATCGGCGATCCGATCGAGGAACGTGAGGAGATCGAGGGTCCGCGCGGCGATGCGCTCGGCCCGTGCGGCCCAGTCGGGCTCGCCGGCGAAGACCTCGGCGTAGTCGTGACCGATCGCGATGGCGCAGCTCGCGCCGGCGCTCACGATCCAGTCGGCGGAGGTGTCCTCGAGCGAGCGAATGGTCTGCTTCGCCATGCGCCGAGCGGTGGTGCGGTCGCCCGCGTCGAGCGGTGGAAGGCCGCAGCAGTGCTGACCCGCCGGAACGACGACCCGCGCGCCGCACGCGCGAAGCAGCTCGACCGCCGCTCTGGCCTGCTCGGGGGCAAAGCGGTCGGCGATGCATTGAAGGAAATACGCGACCGTGAGCCCCTGGGCCTTGCTGTCCGTCCATGGCCCGGTGGCCCGCGGTTCGAACGTTCGCCCGAGGAGGGTGTCGCGCGCGGGCTCCGCGGCGAGCGCCGGGATGCTTCGCCACCGCAGCGCGGGCGGCAACGGGAGCCGCAGCGAGGCGCCGCGCCGGACCGGCCGCTGGAGTACGGCTGCAGCGCGCATCACGGCATCGAAGACCCTCGGCTGGGACCACACTGCGAACACGACGCGCTTCGCTAGAGGCAGTCCATTCGCTTCGACGACACGTGCCCGGACCCGCAGGATCTGCCGCGGCAGCGGGATGTCGACCGGACAGATCGTCGCGCAGGCGTTGCAGCTCACACAGAGGCTCTGCGGGCCGGCCGCGTTCGCGAGGCCATGGTGCGCCGCGGTGTTCACGAGCCCAACCGGCCCGGAGTAGATGTACCCGAACACGTGACCGCCGACCACCTGGTATGAGGGACAGACGTAGGCGCACGCGGCGCAGCGGATGCAGCGGAGGACATCGCGCAGACCGGGGTCCTCATGGAGTTCGGTGCGGCCATTGTCGACGAGCACAAGGTGGATCTCGCGATCCGCATCGGCGCCGGTGATGAAGCTCGCGTACGTCGTGATCTCCTGCGCGGTCGCGCTGCGGGCCAGCAGGCGGAGCTGGGCCGCGGCGGCGGCGAAGGTCGGCACGAGCTTCTCCCAGCCAGCAATCACGATGAGCGTCTTCGGGAGCGTGCTCACGAGGTCTCCGTTGCCCTCGTTCGTGACCAGCATCACGGTCCCCGTCTCGGCGATGAGCGCGTTCGCTCCGATCATCCCGGCGCCCGCGTTCAAGAACACGCGCCGCAGCTCCGCGCGCGCGAGGCGGACCATCTCGCCGATGTCGTCGGGGTCGACCGTCCGATGCGTCTCCGCCTCGAAGAGCGTCGCGACCTGCTGGCGGCTCTTGTGGATGGCCGGCATCACCATGTGGCTCGGCGTCTCGTGGGCGAGCTGGATGATCCATTCGCCGAGGTCGGTCTCGACGACCTTGATGCCGGCAGCCTCGAGGTGGTGGTTGAGGAACACCTCCTCGGCGACCATCGACTTCCCCTTCGCGAAGAGCGTGACGCCACGCTCCTGCAGGAGCCGGAGCACGATCGAGCGCGCGTCGTCGGCCGTCGCCGCGTCGTGCACGACCCCGCCGCGCGCGGTGAACGCGCGGACGAACCGCGCCCGCGCCGCGCCGGGATCGGCGAGCACGCCGTCCTTCGCGGCAACCAGCTCCGCCTTGGATCCGGCGAACGACGTCGCGGTCTCGCCCTTGAGTCGCTCGAACGCGGCATCCCGGGTGAGCCGCCAGGCTCGCTGGAACGAGAGCAGATTGCTGCGCAGGCGGAGGTCCGCGAGGGCGCGCCGGTATCGCTCGCCGAACGGCGCGATCACCCGACGAGCACCACATGGAGCTCCCGTGGTCCGTGCACGCCGATCGTGAGGGCGCGCTCGATGTCCGCGGTGCGGCTCGGCCCGGTCATCAACGTCACGTACGGCCGGCCGCCCCGAACGAGGCTCTCGATCCGCGCGAGCGCTTCGTCGAGCGTCGGCACGAGTTCGCTCGCCGGCACGAGCAGCCAGAGGCGTTCCGCAAGGAGCGCGGCACCGCGCTCGGCTCGCGGGAGCGCGACCGCGACCGATCCGGTCTCCGCCACCGCGAAGAGTCCCGCGGCGATCCGATCGCCGTCGTCGTGGCCGGCCGCTCCGCGCGCCGATGCGTCGTCGGAGGCCGCGCTGACGACCGCTCCGACGGCGGTCGCCTTGCGCGCGAACTGCGCGCGGAGGTCGGACATCGCGCCGAGCCTACCGTTCGCGGAGCTGGGCCAGCCTCCCGCTGTCCACGAGCGTGAGGTACCGAGCGACCATGGCGCCATCCCACTGCGTTCCGGCGCCGGCCTGGAGGCGGCGGCGCGCCTCGGCCTCGCCGAGGCTGCCGCGATAGATGCGGTTGCTCGTCATCGCGTCCCAGG
>DASUSA010000122.1:0-12905 GCA_036375335.1 Candidatus Limnocylindria bacterium | reverse complement strand
CTTGACCGCGCCTGCTGTGAGTCCGCGGATCAGCTGCCGCTGTCCTGCGATCAGGAGAGCGAGGGTCGGTACCGCGACCATGATGACACCGGCCATGATGACACCCCACCGAGCGGATTCCTCGAAGCGCAGTTGGGCCACCCCGACCTGGGTCGTCCGCATGAGCGTCTGGTTGGTGATCAGCAGCGGCCAGAAGTATTGGTTGTACGTCGACAGGAACCCGTAGATCCCGACCGTCGCGAGCGCCGGCCGCGAGAGCGGGATCACCATCGAGCGCAGGAAGCGGAACGAGCTCGCACCGTCGATCCGCGCGGAGTCCCAGAGTTCGCGGGGGATCTGCATGAATCCCTGACGCAGCAGGAACGTCCCGAACGCGGTGGCCATGAATGGCACGGCCAGGCCCTGGTACGTGTCGATCCAGCCGAGCTGCCGAACGGTCAGGTAGTTCGGGATGATCGTGGCCTCCCACGGGATCATGAGGGTGCTGAGGAAGAGGAAGAACAGCAGCGAGCGGCCGCGGAACGCGAGGAACGAGAAGGTGTACGCCGCGAGGCTCGCGGTCAGCAATTGGCCGATGACCACGGCCGTCGAGACCACGAAGCTGTTCAGCAGGTACCGGCCGATCGGGATCGTGTTGAGGACCGTGTCGTAGTTGGCAAACGTCGGATTCGCCGGCAGGATCGGCGGGGGGAACTGCACGATGTCGCGCTCGCTCATGAACGAGTACGACAGCGCGAGCAGCAACGGGAACGCTACCAGTAGCGCGACGAGCGTGAGGATGACGTAGGCGACGATCTGGCGCGGCCGCAGCGGCCGCCGGCGGGTGCGCGCGGCGGCAGTCACTGCGACCTGCTTCGCAGGTCCCAATTCGCTCGTCAGTCCGCCGCGCCTGCCGACGCGGCTTCCTGCCTCGCTCATTGGTAATGCACTCTGCGTTCGATCACCTGGAACTGGATCACCGTGAGGGCGAGCACCAGGACGAAGAGCACCACGGCCTGCGCGCTCGCGTAGCCGAACTGGAAGTTCTGGAAGGCGTCGAGATAGATGCTGTAGACAAGGGCGCGCGTCGCGTCGACCGGGCCGCCGCGAGTCAGCAGGTGGATCTGGGTGAAGGCCTGCAGCACCCCGATGGTGTCGACCACGAGCAGGAAGAAGAGCGATGGCGACACCATCGGCACAGTGATCCGGGTGAAGAGCCGCGCGCCGTGCGCGCCGTCCAGGTGCGCGGCCTCGTAGATCTCCTCGGGTACGCCCTGCAATCCGGCGAGCAGCACGATGATGTTCGTGCCGAGGGTGAGCCAGATCGTAGTGATCGAGACCGCGATGATCGCGGTGTTCGGCTGGATCAGCCATTGCGGCCCGGCGATCCCGATAAGCGAGAGCACGAAGTTCAGCAGGCCGAGGCTCGGGTTGAACAGCAGCAGCCAGATGATCGAGCCCACCGAGGCCGAGATCGCGATGGTGCTCGACATCATCGTGCGGAAGACGTTGATGCCGCGCAGCCGCTGATTGAGCAGCACCGCGAGGATCAGCCCGAGAATGATGCCGGCCGGGACCGTGTACATGACGAAGAGCGCGGTCGCCACGAGACCGGAGTGGAATATCGGCGACGTGAGGAGCTCGGTGTACTGATCGAGGCCGGCAAAGGTCGAGATCGCGCCGTTCTGGCGGGTGAAGAAGAAGCTCAGGTAGATCGTCCGCCCGAGCGGAATGAAGACGAACGCGGCGAACAAGATGAACGACGGACCCAGGTACAGCAGGGCCACCGCCAGCGAGCGCGCGTCGCGGCCGGTCCAGCGCATCACGTTCGCGGCATCGTACCGGCGGCCCGCATGGTGACCCGCGGGGTCCAGCCCTTCGGCACCGTCAGGATGCCGCGCACCTTCTTGAACCCGGCCTTCTTGAACAGCGCCTGGGTCCCGTAGAACGCCCACTCATCGTGCACGCGCTTCTGATCGGCGCGCGGGTACGCCTCCACCGCCGGTGCGCCTCGCTCGACTGCGTAGGCGACGGCCGCCCGGATGAGCGCCGTTGCAACGCCCTGACCGCGGGCCTCCGTGCGGATCGTGATGCACGGGATCACCCAGACCGGCTGCTCGTCGACCGGCGGTGTCGCCTTTGAGCGCGCGACGCGGTGGTAATCCAGGCGCGGACCCACGGACACCCATCCAACGGCCTCGCGCCCGCGATACGCGATGAGCCCCGGCGCGCGACGCCGCCTCGCGAGCGCACCCAGCGCCGCGCGACGCTCGGCGCCGCGGCCGTCGAGACCGCGCTCGTGCTGCTCGGCTCCGGTCAGCCGCGGGAAGATGTCCCAGCAGGAGCTGCCCGAGGCGCTCGACTTCAGAACGTGCGCGAAGTCGTCGATCCGCGAGGGCGTCAGCGGCTTGATCACGAGCTCGTCCGTAGGATGCCGATTGTGAAGTCTTGAGCTCGCGCTCGTCGCCGTGACCGTCGTCGTCACCGCGCAGGGGAGGCCGCATCCGGCCGCGGTGATCGTGGTCGGTGCGGCCGACGGGCTGGCGCTCGGCGGCTAGGAGACCGCGGACTCCACGGTCATGAGGTACGTCGCGAGCGTCGAGGCGGCGGCGAGGGGCGAACGGTCGCAGGCCCGCCATTCGTGGCGCTCGTGCGCATCGAGCGACGCGTCCGGACACCAGGCGAGGCCGCCATCCTTCGGGTGGACCTGGCCGGAATCGGCCGTGCCCCACTGATGGTCAGCCCGAACGCAGACGTACGACACAAGTTCGCCCACGCAGGCAGGTGAAGCATCCGTTGTGCCAGCGACGGGAACTCCGCACGTGACGGCATGTAACGATCGGGTCTACTGTTGGGGCAACGCGTTGCCCAAGTAAGAACGGAGTCGAAAGTGAACGGCACAGTCAAGACCCTCACCGATCGCGGCTATGGCTTCATCGCGCAGGCGGACGGCACGGACCTCTTCTTCCACCGCTCGCAGGTGGCGGGCGGCGGATTCGACCGGCTTCAGGTCGGCCAGGCGGTCACGTACGAAAAGGGCGTGAGCTCGCGCAACAACAAGGAAGAGGCGCAGAACGTCACGCCGGCCTAGCTGACCCGCTAACGCAGCATTCCGCGGTAGATCCCGGGCGATGAGCCCGGGATCTCCATTACCGGGACGATCTTCTTGTAGAACGCCTTCGGCCCGACGCCACCGATGGCTGCGTAGGCGTAGCCGTGGGCGCGCATGGCGTGCAGGCACTGGAGCAGCAGCGCGCCACCGATGCCCTTACCGCGCGATGTCTCGGCGACGCCCTCGGGGCCGAAGAACCCGCGAGCGGTCGCGTCCCAGCAGGCAAAGCCGATCATCTCCCCACCCGCGATCGCGATGTGACAGCGCAGCGGGTGCCCGGAGAACGACACGTCCGCCTCGCTCGCCCAGCGCGGTCCAAAGATGGCACCGACCCACGCCATCACGGCGCGCTTCTCGGGTGCCAGAGCACGGCGAACGTCGACCTCGGCGACCCTGCGCTCGGGCGGCAGCTCGTAGAGCTTCACCAACAGGTCGGCCACGGTGGCACCCTAGAGTGCGCGCGACGACGGTGTCGATTTCCAGCCGGTCCGTGCGTCGTACGGACGAGAAACGCGCCAGACTTGGCGCACCGACGGAGGATCAGCGTGAAGTACATGCTCATGTTCATCAGCGACGACTCGAACTGGGACCCGACCAAGCCGGAGACCCAGGCGGCCTACAAGCGGATCGGCGAATGGTTCGAGGAGCACACCAAGAGCGGCAAGATCACCGGTGGTGAGGAGCTCAAGGCCACGACCACCGCGACGACGGTCCGTCAACGCAACGGGAAGATCACCGTGACCGACGGCCCGTTCGCCGAGTCCAAGGAATCGATCGGCGGCTACGCGCTCGTCGACGTGAAGGACCTTGACGAAGCTGTCGCCATGGCGAAGACCTGGCCGGCTCTCAGCGCCATCGAGATCCGTCCGCTGGTGACCCACGACGACCCGTCGGCACGTCTGGAGCCGTGAGGGTCTGACGGAGGCGCTCGAGCGCGTCTTTCGCGAGGAGCACGGGCGCCTCTTGGCCGCCCTGGTCCGCTCACTCGGTGACTGGGATCTTGCCGAGGAGCTCGTGCAGGACGCGCTCGTCGCAGCGCTCGAGCATTGGCCACGCGACGGGATCCCGGAGAACCCGGGTGCGTGGCTGATGACGACCGCACGGCGGAAGGGCATCGATCGCCTCCGCCGCGAAGCCCGCTACCGCGACAAGCTCGCGCAGCTGCAGGAGGAGCCGATGATCGAAGCGACGGCGCACGGCGACGAACGGCTCGAACTGATCTTCGCGTGCTGCCACCCGGCGCTCCCGCGAGAATCGCAGATCGCGCTCACGCTCCGCAGCGTCGTCGGCCTGACCACCGCGGAGATTGCGCGCGCCTTCGTCACGCCTGAGGCCACGATCGCGCAGCGGCTCGTGCGCGCGAAGCGGAAGATCGCCGAAGCGGGCATCCCGATGCGCGTGCCAACGGCCGACGAGCTCCCGGATCGGCTCGCCGAGATCCTCGGCGTCCTGTACCTGATGTTCAACGAGGGCTACATCGCGAGCGCCTCGCCTGAGCGGCGCGACCTCGCCGAGGACGCCCGCTGGCTGGCCGGCCTCATCGTGCGGCTCATGCCCGACGAGCCGGAGGCGATCGGCCTGCTCGCGCTGATGACCCTGCAGCTCGCGCGCGCGGCCGCCCGTTTCTCGCCCGACGGTCGGCTCATCCTCCTCGAGGATCAGGATCGATCGCGCTGGGACGCGCGCGCGATCGCCGAGGGCATCGCGCTCGTCGAGCGGGCCGGGCGGATGCGCCGGGCTGGCCCGTATCAGGTGCAGGCCGCGATCGCCGCGTGCCATGCGGAGGCCCGATCGTGGGCCGAGACCGACTGGACTCAGATCGTCATGCTGTACGAGGGGCTCACGCGGATGACAGGATCCTCGGTGGTGCGCTTGAATCACGCCATCGCCCTCGCGCACGTCGCGGGGGCCGCGCGTGCGCTTGCGGAGATCGACGAGATGAGCGACGAGCTCGACCGCTATCACCTGTATCACGCGACGCGGGCCGCGTTCCTTCGCGAGCTCGATCGCGCGGACGAAGCGCGGGACGCCGATCGGCGCGCGCTCGCCCTCACCGACAATCCGGCGGAACGGGCGCTGCTGTTGGAGCGCATCGGCGCGTGACCGCGTCGTGCGTGTTCTGCCGGATCGCGTCGGGCGAGCTCCCCAGCAACATCGTCTATCGCGATTCGCGGACCGTCGCGTTCCTCGATGCGAGCCCGCTCTTCCTCGGACACACGCTGGTCATCCCGATCGATCACGTCGCGACCCTTGACGATCTGCCAGCGGCGCTGATCGGGCCCCTCTTCGAGATCGTGCGCCGCACGTCCGTCGCCGTGCAGCGTGCGCTCGACGCGGACGGCTCCTTCGTGGCGACCAACACGCGGATCAGCCAGAGCGTCCCGCACGTCCACATCCACGTCGTGCCGCGCAACGAAGGCGACGGCTTCTTCTCGCCGCGGCCGATCTGGAAGCGTCAGTCGTACACGAGCGCGGCGGACGCCGCGGACCACGCCAGCCGCATCCGGACAGCGCTGGAGGCCTCCAGCCGGTAGCACCGCGGTGTCGGTCCTCGTAATTCACAGGCTCTTTACCGGTCAGAGGCGCATTCCCGCAACCTGGGGAGGCGATTGTGCGATAGGACATGCAGAGATGGACGAGCCGACCAAGAGGACCGCCAAGCCCGCCCGCCGGCTGAGCCGCCGGACGGTCGTGCTGGGGGCGGGCGCCGCAGCGGGCGGCCTCGCCGTATCGCGGGTGCTCGGCCTGCACGCGATCGGGCCCGATCCGCGCGCGCTGCTCGACCCGACCTCCGCCCCGGTCGTGAACACGAAGGACTGGGTCAGCCCGCTCGACAAGCCTGGGGCGCAGGTCGCGCAGCTGCTCCGCCGTGCGACGTTCGGCATGACGACCGCGCAGTACGAGGCCGCGGCGAGCGATGGGTTCCAGAAAACCCTCGACCGGCTTATCGAGACGCCGGCGTCGATGCCAAAGGACCTCGCTGGCGCGGATGCCGCCTCGCAGGACAAGCCCATCAACGTGACCGCGCTGCAGTCTTGGTGGGTCGATCAGATCCTGTCGACCCCGTCGCCCTTCGCCGAGCGGATGACGTACTTCTGGCACGGCCACTTTACCAGTGACTACCGCAAGGTCACCACCCAAACGCCGTACATCTACTGGCAGAACCTGACCTGGCGCAAGAACGCGCTCGGCTCGTTCCGCGACCTGCTCTACCAGGTGACGGTCGACCCGGGCATGCTGCGCTACCTCGATCTTGGCACGAGCACCGGCAAGGCTCCGAACGAGAACTACTCGCGCGAGGTCATGGAGCTCTTCACCATGGGAGTCGGCACGTTCAGCGAGGACGACGTGCGCGCGGGCGCCAAGGCCCTCGCCGGGTGGCGCGAGCCGCAGACCCAGGCAATGGTCGACTACCTCATCGCGCGCGCGCAGCAGAACGGCCGTCCGGCACCGAAGAACCTCGTCGCCGACACCGTCAAGACGGGCGTGTTCGACCCGGCGCGGGCGTACCGGGGCAGCGTGACCTACCTCGGCGTAACGAAGCAGTGGGACACGAACATGGTGCTCGACCGGATCATGCAGCAGGACTCGGTCGCCCCGTACATCACGACGAAGGTGCTGCGTGAGTTTGTCATGCAGGATCCGCCCGCTGACTACGTGACTCGCATCGCCGCGGCCTGGAAGAAGAGCGGCTACGACATCAAGACGCTCATGCGCGACGTGTTCCTGAGTCCCGAGTTCCTGCAGCCGGTCGCGTACCGCTCGCTGGTGAAGTCGCCGACGGAGCTCATGATCCACGTCGCGCGCGCCCTGGAGGCACCGCAGCTCTCGAAGACCATCGCGCAGTCCGGGGCCGGCATGGGCCAGGCGCTGTTCGATCCGCCCGAGGTCGGTGGCTGGCCGACGAATGCCTCGTGGGTCTCGAGCAACAACGTCCTCACGCGCGTGAACTTCGTGGTGACGACGCTCGGCGCCAACCAGAAGCTGCCGCCATTCGGGAACGCGCACCAGACCCACATCGACGGCATCGTCAGCGAGCCCACCGCGCAGCTGCTGAACTCAGCGACCGATGACCAGACCCGCTGGCTCATCCTCCTCGCCTCGCCCGAGTTCCAGCTGAAATGAGGAATTGAAATGAGCCTGCGGAACATCGGAATCGACAAGATCTCGCGCCGGGACTTCCTCTCACAGGGCCTGGTGTTCGGCGCCGGCGCCCGCGGCCTCGCTGCCGGGTATGCCGCGGTCCCGGATGTCTTCGCGAAGGCCGTCTACAGCGCGAAGAGCGCCGGCGTGACGAACGACCGCGTTCTCGTGATGATCCAGCTCGGCGGCGGCAACGACGGCCTCCAGACGGTGATCCCGATCGGCGACCCGAAGTACCGCGACCTTCGGCCGACGCTCGGCAAGGAGGCCGACGCCGCGCTCGCGATCGACAAGGACCACGGGTTGCACCAGAACCTCAAGGGCATTAAGTCGCTCTATGACCAGGGAAAGGTCGCCATCGTCCAGGGTGTCGGGTACCCGACGCCGAGCTTCTCGCACTTCGACTCGATCCGGGTGTGGGAGACCGGCGATCCGACCCGTCGCCAGCAGGACGGCTGGCTCGGCAAGACCATCGCGAAGAACTACGACTCGGCCGGCCATCCGCTCGTCGGCTGCGCGACCGGCACGACCTCGACCCCCGGCATGCTCCGCGACCTGCAGGCGACGCTCACCGTCATCAATGACCAGGCGTCGTTCAAGTTCCAGGGCAACGCGGACAACGTGGACCGCGTGATGGGGACGCTCTACACCGGCACACCCGGCATCTACGGCGCGCTCTTCGACACCGCCATGTCGACGGTGCGGGACACGGTCGCGCAGCTCAAGACGTCGGCTGCGACGTACGTGCCGAAGGCGACCTACTCGGACAACCAGAAGCTCGTGTTCAGCTCGAAGAACCAGCTCGCAGCTGCGCTCCAGCTCGCCGCGGAGCTCATCGTCACCGGCACTGGGGTCAAGGTGCTGCACGTCACCCTCGGCGGCTTCGATACGCACTACACCGAGCAGACGCGCCACGCCGATCTGATGGCGTACCTCGATGCAGCGGTCTCGGCCTTCCACCAAGACCTCACCGCGTACGGCATGGCTGACCGGGTGCTCATCGCGACCTGGTCCGAGTTCGGCCGCCGGCCGGTCGAGAACGCGAGCGGCGGCACCGATCACGGCACCGCGGCGCCGGTGTTCCTCATCGGAGATCCGGTGAAGGGCGGCATGTACGGGCAGAGGCCGGACCTCGCGAAGCTCGACCCATCGCAGAACGTGAGCTTCAACGTCGACTTCCGCTCGGTGTACCAGGAGATCCTCAGCGGACACCTCGGCCTCGACGGACAGGACGTCCTCGGCGCGAGCTTTGACGCCATCCCGTTCATGCGTGCCGTCGGGAGCTGACATGCCGTCGTGGTCGCTGAAGCTCTCGGCGCTCTTCATCACGTTGTTCGTGCTGGCAGGCTCGTTCGACTACGCGCGTGGCCACGTGAAGAACCCGGGCGCGCCCTTGCAGCCGCCGGTCGCCGAAGGACCCGCGGCGACCGGATCCGCGCCGACGCCGAGCCCGGGGCCGACGATCGGCCCCCTCCTGACGACCCGGCCTGGGCAGCGCGGACCGACCGTGACGCCGGGCCCGCGGCTGACGCTTGCGCCGGGGGTGCAATCTGCGACCCTCGCGCCGATCACCCTGACGCACACTTCCTGAGGCATGGACCCGCAGCTGTTCGTGTGGATCGTGGCGAGGGCCACGGGTGTCGCGGCCTACATCGCGCTCTGCCTCTCGATCCTCTCGGGTATCGCGCTGCGGACTTCGGTCCTCGACTTCCTCGCGAACAATCGCGCGCTCCGTTCGCTCCACGACTTCATGACCTGGGTCTGGATCCCGCTCGGGCTTGCGCACGCCGGATCGTTGTTGCTGGACAAGACGGCGCAGATCACGCTGCTCGACCTGCTGGTCCCCTTCCGGGTGAGCTACGCACCGCTCGCGATCGGGCTCGGGACCCTCTCGCTCGACATCGTGCTCGCGATCACGATCACCAGCTGGCTCCGGCGACGGATGGATGACCGGCTGTGGCGCTGGATCCACCGCGCGAGCTATGTCGCGTTCGTGACCCTGTTCCTGCACGCGCTGCTGTCCGGTACGGACTTCAGCTCGCCGCTGATCTCATCGATCTCGTGGTCTGCGGCGCTCGGCATCGGGCTGCTCGCGGCTTCACGCATCTTCTTCGGCCGGCTACCCGAATAGCCCAGCTTCGCCGGCTTCGGTCCGCAACGAATCCATGGTCACCCCACCGGTCGGCGCCCACTCGTGGTCGCCCGCTCGAATGTCGAACGGGCAATAGGCCCACAGACCCTCGACGAGGGTCAGCGTGTCGCTCCGCTTCGCGGGTGGGCGCCCGTGGGCGGGATTGGTACAGCGGAAGTGCACGAGCGTCCCCTTCGAGCCGGATCGTTCCAATGACCACCGTCCTGTCTCCGGCCGATCTGACCGGGAATGCGCCTTTTTGGTGGCAACCGGTGTGCCGTTACTTCGCCCGCCTGTGGACAAGCAAGTAGAGTCACGGAAACCTGCTGTTGCTTGTCATCCGGTTGTCACATTCCCTGCTTCGGCGGTGCTGAACGGGTGTGCGCATGGACGCTGAAGCCGTCGCGGTGATCGACCGACCCTGGCCCCAGGCAACGGCGATCCCGGCTGCGTTCGAGCAGCTCTTCCGCGCCGAGTACGCGCGGGTGGTGCGCGTCGCGTACCGGGTCGTTGGGGATCAGGGCGCGGCCGAGGACGTCGCGCAAGATGTCTTCATCGCCTACTACCGCGCGCATCCGGCCGACGCGCCGTACGCGGCGTCGTGGCTCCATCGGGCCGCCGCTCACACCGCGCTGAACGCGGTGCGCTCGCGCGCGCGGCGCACGGCCCGCGAGGAGCGCGATGCGCTCACGCCTGACGCGTCAGGGGATCCCGAGGGCGCCGCGCTCGAGCGCGAGCGGGCGCGCGAGGTCCGTGCGGCGCTGGCGCGGATGCCACGCGGGTCCGCCGAGCTGCTCGCGCTCCGCTACAGCGGGCTCAGCTACGCCGAGGTCGCCGCGGCGACCGGTACGAAGATCGATCAGGTCGGCACGCGCCTTCGGCGCGCGCACGATGCATTCCGCAGGGAGGTCTCACGTGGACAACATCGATAGCAACGAGAAGCTCTTGGCGATGCCGCCGATCGCGGTGGACGCCGAAGCCGGGCTGACCCGATTCGCCGCGACCGTCGAGCGAAGCGGTGTCGGCGCGACGCGGGGCGCCGCGTCGGCGTTCCGGTTCGCCGCGCCGGCGAAGTGGCTCGCGGCTGCCGCGGCGGTCGTCATCGTCGCGACGACGCTCGCGATGACCGGGGTCGCCGACTCGATCCTGCAGATCTTCGAGGCGAAGCAGTTCGCCGCCGTGACGGTGACGACGACCGATCTGCAGACCCTCGGCGAGCTGTCGCAGTTCGGCACCCTTACGTGGTCCGCCAAGCCGAACCCGCATGAGGTCGCGACGCTCGCAGCCGCAACGGCCGAGACGGGCCTGCCCGCGGTCAGCGTCACCGTGCCCGCATCCGTGTCGACGGCCGTCCACTACGGCGTCGTACCGCGGACCACAGCCACGTTCGTCTTCAACGCATCGCTCGCGAGCGCGAGCGCCGCGGCGATCGGCCGCACCGCGCCGCCGATGCCGGCCAAGCTCGACGGCAGCACCCTGCTGTTCACCGGCGGCCCTGCGCTCCTGGTCACATACGGCACCGAGAACGGCGGGCTGTTCGTCGGTGTCGCGATGGCCCCGACCGCCGCGTCCGACGGCGCTTCGGTGTCCGAGATCCAGGCGTATCTGCTCTCGCAGCCGAGCGTGTCCCCGGCCCTCGCCGCGCAGATCCGCGCGATCGGCGATCCGGCCACGACCCTGCCGATCCCGATCCCGGTCGGCCAGGCCGCCGCGAAGAACGTGAGCGTGCACGGCGTGACCGGGCTCTTCATTGGCGACTCCACCGGTCTCGGAAGCGGGGTGCTCTGGCAGCAGAACGGCCTCGTGTACGTGGTCGGCGGCACGCTCACCGAGGCCCAGACGATCGCCGTCGCCAACAGCTTGAAGTGAGCGCTGCCCCTCCGGTAGCGATCCGCACCGAAGAGCTCGCGAAGCGATACGGCAAGATCACGGCGCTCGCGGGATTGACGATGTCGATCCCCGCGGGCGACGTGTTCGGGTTCCTCGGCCCGAATGGCGCGGGCAAGACCACCGCCGTGAAGCTCCTCCTCGGTCTTGCGCGTCCGAGCTCCGGCGAGGGCTGGGTGCTCGGCGCGCCGCTGTCCGACCGCACCGCGCACCGTCGCGCGCGACGCGGCGTCGGCTACCTCCCGGAGCTCTTCCGCTATCAGCACTGGCTCTCAGCGCGCGAGGTCCTGCGCGTCCACTGCGAGCTCATCGGCCTGGACCGCGCGCAATGGGACGCTGAGATCAAGGACGCCCTCGTGCTCGTGGGCCTCGCAGACCGCGCGGACGACCGCGTAGGCGGCTATTCGAAGGGGATGCAGCAGCGACTCGGGCTCGGCGTCGCGCTCCTCGGCCGGCCCGCGCTCGTGCTTCTGGACGAGCCGACGAGCGCGCTCGACCCGGTCGGTCGCCATGATGTCCGCGAGATCATCCGCACGCTGAAGGCACGCGGGACGACGGTCTTCCTCAACTCGCACCTGCTGACCGAGGTCGAGCAGGTCTGCGATCGCGTCGCGATCGTGGACCACGGCCGCGTGATCCAGGTCGGCACCCTTGGCGAGCTCCTCGTGACCGACGCCGTCCGGGTGCACGCGACCGGCCTCGAGAACGGAGCGCTCGACGCGCTCGGCACGTTCGGCGAGCTGTCGCACGAGGGCGAGTGGCTCGTCGTTCGCGGCATCCCCGCCCTTCGCGTCCCCGAGCTCGTCCGCGCGATCGTCGAGCGCGGCGGGCAGGTGTACGCGGTCGAGCCTCGACACGAGTCGCTCGAGGACCGGTTCCTGAGCCTGCTCGAGAAGCCGCACGCATGAGAGCGCTCGTGATCGCCCGCCTGGTCATCCGCGAAGCCGCACGGCGGCGCCTGCTGCTCGCGCTGCTGCTCCTGACGCTCGTCGTCATCGCGCTTACCGGCTGGGGCTTCTCACGGATCCCGACCATCACCCAGCGCGGCGCCCCTCTGCCGGATCTGCAGGTGAAGCTCATCTCCTCGCAGTTCCTCATCGTGACAATGTTCATGTTCAGCTTCGTGCTCGCGATGGCCAGTGTGTTCATCGCGTCGCCGCAGATCAGCGGCGAGGTGGAGTCGGGTATCGCCCTCGCGATCCTGTCGCGGCCGATCGGGCGCGCCGAATACGTTGGCGGCAAGTGGCTCGGCCTCGCCGCGCTGGTGGCGGTCTACGCCGGCGTGGCCGCGGCCATCGAGCTCGGCGTGGTGAACGCGGTCGTGGCCTACCTCCCGCCCGAACCGCTCGCGTTCATCGCGTTCGTGATCACCGAAGGCATCGTGATCATGACCTTCGCGCTGCTCCTCTCGACGCGCCTCTCCGGGATGGTCGGCGGCGTCATCGCGCTGGTCCTCTTCGGGCTCGGCTGGATCGGCGGCATCGTCGGCGGCATCGGCGCCGCGTTCGACAATGCCGGCATCACTCACGTCGGCACTGCGACGAAGCTCATCCTCCCGACCGACGGCCTCTGGCGCGGAGCCGTCTTCGCGCTCGAGCCGCAGTCGCTCCTCGCGACCGGTGCGCAGGCCGGGCCGGCCGCCGCGGCCAACCC
>DASUSA010000121.1:0-2608 GCA_036375335.1 Candidatus Limnocylindria bacterium | reverse complement strand
AGACGTCGGCTCGATGAGCCGGTTCACCATCTTCAGCGAGGTCGTCTTCCCCGACCCGCTCGGGCCGACCAGAATGCAGATCTTGCCGGCCGGCACGGTGAACGAGAGGCTGTCGACGGCGACCTGGTCCGCGTACCGCTTGGTGACGTCGCGGAACTCGACCGTTGCTCCGCGATCAGGCACGGCAGGATGCTACGGTCTTCGGGTCGTGCTGCTCCCGCGAAGGATCGGTGCGTTCATTGCGCTCGGCGTGGTCGCGATCGCCGGCGCCTGCGGGCCACCATCGGCGACGCAGGCCGCGACCGCCCGACCGTCGGCGACCGACGCGACGCAGGGGTTCGGCGCTGCGGTGGCCACGATCGCCCGCGGATTCGACGGCAAGACCGGCATCTTCATCGCCTTCCCCGGTGTGGCCCAGCCGATCTACGCCTCCGGCGCAGACACCCCGTTCATCGCAGCATCGTTGTACAAGCTCGGCGTGCTGCTGCGCGTCGAGAGCCTGGTCAACAGTGGCGCGCTGTCGTACGACGACACGATCACGATCGAGGACCAGGACGTTACCGTCGACGGCTCGAACGAGTATCCCGGGACGGTGCTCACGATCGACCAGGCGCTCGAAGAGATGATCACCTACTCGGACAACGGCGCGGCCCTCGCGCTCCTGCGCGTGTACGGCGCCCATGCCGCGAACGCGGCGCTCGCGGCGGCAGGCATCGCCGGATTCCACGTCGCCGAGAACGAGGCCGAGGACCACGTCGTGACCGCCCGCGCACTCGGGACGTTCTTCGATCTGCTCGCGACCCGGCGGCTCCTCTCCTCCGCCGCCTCGGAGCGGATGCTCGCGCGGCTCGAGCGGCAGACCATCAACGACCGGCTCCCGCGGGATCTGCCGGACGACGTGGCGGTGGCCCACAAGACCGGCGATCTGGTCGGTCTGGTCCACGACGCCGGCCTCATCGGCACGCCCAGCGGTCCGCGGATCGCGGTCGTCCTGACCTCGGGTGGCACCGAGGCCGACGCGAAGGACCTCATCGCCAGGATCGGCGCGGACGTGTACTCGGCGGTCCTCCCGCGGCCCGCGGGCGCGGACTCGGCGGCCCTCCCCTCGGCCCAGACGGCCTGGGCGCGCCTCGGCACGATCACCGCGGTGCTGCTGCCGATCGCCGCGATCGCGGTCCTGGCGCTCGCGGCGCTCGCGGCCGCGCGGCGGACGATGCCGAGGAAGGTCCGGCGCGCGGCCGGGCCGATGACGGTGTGGTCACCGGACCGCGCGAGACGCCGCTAGCTCGATACGTTCACGATTCCTTCACATCGCCCGCCGAGACTGCGCCCGTGGTGATCGGGCCTGCGCGACTCGCCGGCATCGTCTGGATCGCGTACTTCGGGCTTGCGATCGCTGGCGGTGGGCTCAAGATCCTGCCGCTGTCCCTCGCCGCGAACGCGGTCTACGTCGTGGTGGCGGTCGTGCTGTTCCAGCTCCTTGCACCCGCCGATCGGCTCATCGCGCTGGCGCTGCTGCCGTTCGCCGCCATCGGGTGCGTGATCCAGAGCATCGGGATGATCCAGAGCGATCGTGACATCCAGCGCACCGCGCTGGCGTTCTTCGGACTCTTCGACGCGGTACTCGGCTATCTCCTCCTGAGGTCACGCGTCGCGCCGCCGCTCATCGGATACGCGCTCCTGGCCGGGGGTCTCGGGTCGTTCACGCTCATCTTTCCGCAGACGCCGGCGCCGCTGGCCGCGGTGGCCTTTGGTGTCGCCGCGCTCGCGGAAGGAGCATTGGTGCTCTGGTTGTTGATCGCGGGTCAGGCGCTCACGTAGCCGCGGACCTGCATCAGCCGAACCGCTCCCGCTTCGCGGTGACCCGGCCAGTGTTGAAGCCGAGCCAATGCATCCGGCCGAGGTGCCGGGCGTGCTCCACCTTCATGCAGCGATCCATCACCACCGCGAGCCCGCCCTCCTCTGCGATCCGGGCACCCTCGGGGCTGATGACGCCGAACTGCAGCCAGAGCGCCTTCGCGCCGATCGCGACCGCGTCTCGGGCGATCTCGGGCACGGCGTCGGGCCGGCGGAACACGTCGACCACGTCCACCGGGAACGGGATGTCCGTGAGGCTCGGGTAGGACTTCTCGCCGAGGACCTCGGGCTCACGCGGATTCACCGGCACGATCTTGTAGCCGTGGCGCTTCAGGTAGAAGCCGATGAAGTGCGATGGCCGGAGCGGATCCTTCGACAACCCGACGATCGCGACCGTCCGCGCCGAACGGAGCGTCGCAAGGATCGTTCGCGGATCCTGATACCTCGTCGGGTCGGTCATGTCGCGCCCTTCGCCGCGGCGAGGCCACGCCGCAGGTCGGCGATGAGGTCGTCGACGGTCTCGAGACCGACCGACAGCCGGATCGTGCCGGGGCCTACCCCCGCGGCAGCGAGCTCGTCGTCGTTCAGCTGGCGGTGAGTCGTGCTGGCAGGATGGATGACCAGGCTCTTCGCGTCGCCGACGTTCGCGAGGTGGCTCCAGAGGTGCAGGCCTTCGATGAACCGCTGCCCGGCCTCGCGGCCCGCCTTAAGGTCGAAAACGAAGACCGCGCCCGCGCCGAGCGGCAGGTAG
>DASUSA010000120.1:0-4043 GCA_036375335.1 Candidatus Limnocylindria bacterium | reverse complement strand
AACCACCGCCACGAGACCAGGGCACATCGCGGGCCAGCGCGGCCGGGCGGGGCTCAGGAGGTGACGCGCGACTCGGGCAGGATGACGTCGACCACGCCCGCGCCGACCGCCGAGTCGATCTCGCGGGAGAGCTCCTCCGCGGCGCGGGCGCGGAACGTCGTCGCCACCCGGCGCATGCCGCTCCCTGTCCGCGGCAGCTCCAGATAGACCGGGAGCGCGCCGCCGTAACGGGCGAGGACCTGCTGGATGCGCTGGAACACCGCGATCGAGCGGTCATAGTCGAGCGCTTCGCGGAAGCGGATGACGACGTCGCCTCCCGCCGAGGCGTGGCCGTTGCCGTTGCCATTCCCGTCCGCCGAGGGCGCCGGAGCGGCCGCGCGCTCGGCGAACTGCCGCTTCTTGGCGAGCGACGCGCGCCGCTCGTCCGTGATCCGTGAGATCTCGGCGATCCCGGCCTCGTTGAACGGGACGGCGTGCTCGCAGAGCAGCTTCGGCGACTCGTCGCGCTGCTCCACCCTGGCCAGCACGAGGAGGATCTCGTCGGTGTTCCACACGCCGGCCGTCTGCTCGTACGTCCGCGGGAAGACGGTCACCTCCGCCGAGCCGGTGAGATCTTCGACCTGCGCGAAGAGCATCAGGGACTTGTTCTTCATGGTGATGTGCTTGCGCGCGCTCGTGACGACGCACACGACGGTCACAAGATCGTCCTTCACTTCCTTGAGCTCGGCGAGGTACACGATCCCGGGCACGTCGCCGATGCGCTGGGCGACGTCGGTGAGCGGGTGGTCCGAGACGTAGATCCCGAGCAACTCCTTCTCCCAGCCGAGGAGCTCCTTGCGCGAGGCTTCCGGCCCCGTCGTCGGCGCGGCGATGGCCGGCTCCACGGCGAGATCGAAGAGCGAGACCTGTCCGGAGAGGCGGTCCTTCGCTTCGCGCTGGCCAGTCGCGAGTGCGGCGTCCAGCCGGGTGAGCTGCGCGAGGCGCGGGCCGAACGCGTCGCAGGCGCCGGCCTTGATGAGCGACTCGAGCACCCGCTTGTTGTTGCGCTGCAGGTCGATCCGGCCGCAGAGGTCCTCCAGGGACCGGAACGGGCCATCGGCGTCACGTGCCGCGACGATGTTCTCGATCGCGCCCTCGCCGACGTTCTTGATCGCGCCGAGGCCGAAGCGGATCTCCTCACCGCTCACAACGAAGTCGAACCGCGAGACGTTCACGTCGGGCGGCATGACCGGGATGCCCATCCGCCGGCACTCCGCGATCGCGATCGCGACGCGCTCCGAGTTGCCCATGTCGGACGAGAGCACGGCGGTCATGTACTCGGCTGTGTAGTTCGCCTTCAGGTAGGCGGTGTGATACGCGATGAGCCCGTAGATGGCGGCGTGCGCGCGGTTGAAGCCATACTGCGCGAACGGCTCGAAGTCCTTCCAGACCGTGTCGATGATCCCGGGCGAGACGCCGTGCTTGAGCGCGCCGGCGACGAACTTCTCCTTCTGCGCGTCCAGCTTCTCGCGGATCTTCTTTCGGATCGCGTAGCACAGGACGTCGGCCTCGCCGAGCGTGAAGCCGGCCAGGGCCTGCGTCACCGCCATCACGTCCTCCTGGTAGACCATCACGCCGTAGGTCGAGCGGAGCACCGGCTCGAGCGACGGGTGCGCGTAGGTCACGGGTTCCTGCCCATGCTTGCGGGCGATGTAGCGCGGGATGTACTCCATCGGCCCCGGCCGGAACAGCGCGACCATCGCCATCACGTCCTCGACGCGGTCAGGCTTCAAGGCCTGGATGTAGCGGCGCATGCCGGCCGACTCCAGCTGGAACAGGCCGGTCGTCTCGCCGGAGGCGAGGAGCGCGAAGGTCTTCGCGTCGCTCAGCGGGATGTCCTCGCGCTTGATCGTGATGCCGCGCTGGCGCTCGATGAGCTTGAGCGCGTGATCCAGGATCGTGAGGTTCGATAGGCCGAGGAAGTCGAACTTGAGGAGCCCGAGCTTCTCGACCTGCTTGTCCTCGTACTGCGTCTGATAGCCCTCGGCCTTGCCCTTCGGACGCTCGACCGGCACGAGGGTGGTCAGCGGGTCGCGGGTGATGACCACGCCGGCAGCGTGGGTGCCCGTCGAGCGCACCAGGCCCTCCACCTTCTCCGCGAGGTCGATGAGCCGCGAGACCTCCGGCTCCTGGGCGAGCTGCTCGAGCTCCGGCACGTCGACCCGCGACTCCGAGAGCGTCGGCGCACCCGGACCGGTGGGGATCACTTTCGCCACGCGATCGGCTTCCCCGTAGCTCATCCCGAGCACCCGCGCGACGTCTCGGACGGCGGCGCGAGCGAGCATCGTGTTGAACGTGACGATCTGCGCCACGTGGTCCGAGCCGTACTTCTCCGTGACGTACGCAATGACCTCATCACGCCGGTCGTCCATGAAATCCACGTCGATGTCGGGCTGGGTGTATCGCTCGAGGTTCAGGAAGCGGTCGAAGATGAGCCCGTACTTGAGCGGGTCGATATCGGTGAGGCCGATGGCGTAGCTGACCAGCGAGCCGCCGGCCGAGCCGCGGACCGCGGTGAGGATGCCTCGGCTCTGGGCGAAGGCGACGAAGTCCTGGACGATGAGCATGTAGCCGGAGTAGCCCATCTTCGCGATGACGCCGAGCTCGCGCTCCATCCGCTCTTTGAGCTCGGGGGTCATCGCCCCGTATTTCGCGGGGATGCCGCGCTCGGCGAGCATCCGGAGCTGCTCGTCCTGGGTCAGTCCCTTCGGCACCTCGAAGTGCGGGAGGATGAGCTTTCCGAGCGGCAGCTCGAGGTCGCACGCCTCGGCGATGCGCACCGTGTTCTCCAGCGCCTCGCGGTCATCAGGGAAGAGCTCGGCCATCTGCGCGGCGCTCTTCATGTAGAGCTCGGGGTGGTCGATCATCTTCAGGCGATCCGGCTGGTCGACCGTTTTTCCGCTCTGGATGCACACCATGATGTCCTGGGCCTCCGCATCCTCGGCGTGCACGTAGTGGATGTCGTTCGTCACGACGAGCGGCACGCCGGTCCGGCGGCTCACCTCGCGGATGCCTGCGTTCACCGTCTCCTGCTCAGGGATCCCATGGGCCATGAGCTCGAGGTAGAAGTTGCCCTTGCCGAAGATCGCCTGATGCTCGAGCGCGGCCCCGCACGCGGCATCGATGCCCTGCTCCTGGATTGCGCGCGAGACTTCTCCTTGGAGGCACGCGGAAAGCGCGATGAGCCCATCACTGCGCTCGCGCAGGAGCTCCTTGTCCATGCGCGGACGGTAGTAATAGCCCTCGAGGTGTGCGCTCGTGACAAGCGCCACGAGATTCTGGTAGCCGGTGAAGTTCTTCGCGAGCAGCACGAGATGGAACGGCTTCCCGTGCCCTTCGACCTTGGCGTCGCGGTCGGCTCGGCCGCCGCGCGCGATGTAGGTCTCGACGCCGACGATCGGTTTGATCCCGGCGGCCTTCGCGGTCGTGTAGAAATCGACTGCGCCGTAGAGCGCACCGTGGTCGGTGAGCGCCAGCGCCGGCATGTCGAGCGCCTTGGCGCGCGCCACCAGGTCGCGCAGCCGCGACAGCCCGTCCAGCAGGCTGTACTCACTGTGGGTGTGCAGGTGGACGAATGGCTGCGGGATCGGCGGGCCCTTTCCGGAAGCGGTTAGACGGTCAGTCTAGCCGTCGCAGAGATGGCCGGACCCTACTGCCTGCTTGCGAGCGCGAGCCGTGCGCCGAGCGCGACGAAGGCGACGGCGAACGTCCGGCGGATCCAGGCCATGACCCGCGGGCGAGACACCACGTGACTGCGGACGGACGCGGCAAGGACCCCGTAGCCGATGAACACCACGAGCGTGACCAGCATGAACACGCCGGAGAGCGCGAGCAGCCGTGGCAGCGCATCGGGATCGCTCGCGCTCACGAACTGCGGCAGGAACGCGACGAAGAAGATCGTGAGCTTTGGATTGAGCACGTTGATCAGGATTGCCCGCCCGATCACGGTGAGCGCCGAACGAGGGGCTGGTCCGGCGTCGATCGACAGCGCACCGGTCTCGCGC